>PSRI01000160.1 GCA_003175935.1 Bacteroidota bacterium | reverse complement strand
CCCCGTTCTTTCAAATAATTCATGGCAGTGCTTGCTTCGCCTACTCCCGGAAAAATGACACGCTTAGCTGATTTAATTTGATCATGGTCATCAGTTACCAAAGCAGTTTTGCCAATTCTCTCCAGCGCATATAAAACCGACTGAATATTTCCTGCATTATATTTAATGATCGCCGTATCCATAGCTCAATTCAATATATTCTTCAAAAAATTTTGGGTGCTGACTTGCACATCATCTGAATTTTCTAATGATTTGATATATGCAGTGCCGATAATAGCCCCGTTTGCATACTGACAGGCATCTTCATAGCTGGCCTTATCCTTAATCCCAAATCCTACCAGTATGGGGTTTTTCAAATTCAAATCATGTAACCGATACAAATAGTTTTTTACTGACTCGAAATCTTTATCTTTTCCGGTTGTGGATGAAGACGAAACTGCATAAAGAAACCCTGAACTGAGTGAATCTAGCCTCCTGATTCTTTTTTCTTCGGTCTCAGGTGTTACCAGGAATATGAAATCGAGATTATATTTTTTTATAATCGTCGCGTATTCGTTTTCAAATTCATAAATGGGTAGATCGGGAATAATTAGTCCATCGATCCCAACTGCTGCCGCATCTTTACAAAATTCCTCAAATCCGAATTGTAGAACAGGATTCATATAACCCATCAGCAATACAGGAACACTTATAGACTTCCTGAAATCTTTTAGTTGGGCAAACAATTTTTTTATAGTCATACCATTTCGCAACGCCCGCATACTACTAGCCTGAATCACGGGCCCGTCTGCAAGCGGATCGCTATATGGCATTCCTAATTCGATTATATCGGCACCATTTTCTTCCAGTGACTTCATCACATCAATTGTGCTGTCCAGCCTCGGAAATCCTGCTGTACAATACACGTTCAGCACATGATCCTTTTTTTTCTGAAATAATTTTTCCAGCCTGTTTTGATTCTCCATCATAATAATTTTCAGGACAATATTTTTTAAACCTTTTCATCCATTGCTTTCATGTAGGCCGCGAGATCCTTATCGCCTCTTCCACTCAAGCAAATCACCACAGTTTCTCCGGGTGTAAATCGCATTTGATTGAGGGCGGCAAGTGCATGAGCCGTTTCTAAAGCCGGAATTATTCCTTCGAGTTTTGCCAGATCAAAAGCAGCAGCCAGTGCTTCACTATCAGTTGCACTTAAAAATTGTGCACGTCCGCTCTTAAATAAATTTGCGTGAAGTGGTCCAATCCCCGGATAATCCAAGCCTGCAGAAATACTGTGTGGCTCTACAACCTGGCCATCTTCAGTTTGCATGACCAAACTTTTGCTTCCATGTAGTACTCCTGGCTTACCAAGTTGTGTTGTGGCTGCGCTCATTCCTGTTTTTATTCCATGGCCCGCAGCTTCTACCGCAACCAGTTTCACTTTCGTTTCATCTAGGAAATGATAAAACGCTCCGGCCGCATTACTTCCACCTCCAACACACGCAATAACATAATGTGGAAATTCTTTTCCTGTATGCTCCTTCAACTGCCACCGGATCTCCTCACTAATCACACTTTGAAACCTGGCGACCATATCAGGATACGGATGCGGCCCAACCACACTTCCAATAATATAATGTGTGTCTACCGGATTGTTGATCCAGTCACGAATTGCTTCATTCGTGGCATCTTTTAAAGTCTGACTCCCACTTAATGCGGGCACTACTTTGGCTCCGAGCATTTTCATACGGGCGACATTAGGCGCTTGTCTTTCAATATCCTTTTTGCCCATATAAACGATGCATTCCATATTCATCAGGGCACACACAGTTGCCGTTGCTACGCCATGTTGTCCTGCTCCGGTTTCTGCAATGATTCTTTTTTTGCCTAAACGCTGTGCTAATAATATCTGACCGATCGTGTTATTTATTTTGTGAGCTCCTGTATGACAGAGATCCTCCCTTTTCAAATAAATATTTACACCATGCTCCGAACTCAGTCGTTGAGCGAGGTAAAGCGGTGTGGGTCTTCCTACATAATCATTTAATAGCGCAACAAATTCATCACGAAATGACGGATCGCTCATGATGTACAAATATTTCCTCCTCAATTCTTCAACGTTGGGGTAAAGCATTTCGGGAATAAAAGCGCCGCCGAATTCTCCATAATAACCCTGGTCTGTTGGCGTAGTATATGTTTCCATTTTTGCTATTAATAGTTTTTAACTTTCAATAGGATTTTCTGGTCCTGAAAGAATCAATTGTAAAAATTTCAAGTCGAGCCATCTCCCAAATTTGTAACCTACCTGTCTGAAATGAGCCGACTCTGTAAATCCGAAATTTTGATGCAATTTGAGACTGGCAACATTTGTTGCATCGATTGATGCAATGATTGTATGAAGTCCCAAACTATTCGCTGCTTCGATGAGTGGTGGCATCAATAATTTTCCAATTCCCCTGCCCCGGCAATTCGCATCAACATACACCGAATTCTCAACCGAATATTTATATGCCTGCCAGGCCCTGAATGGACCGAAAGAACTTAGACCATATATTTTGTCATTTTCCTCAGCAACAAACACTGGAAATCCCTGCTGCTTTTTTGTTTGAAACCATTCCTGCCGCATTTCAAGTGTATGAGGTTGATATTGATACACAGCCGTTGTGTTCAAAATTATTTCATTATAAATCTGCAGTATTTGCGGCAGATCCTTTTCTTCAGCATCGCGAATTCGGATCATGCTATGAAATTTTAATTACTTGATTTACAATTATGCTTAACCGTTGGCGCCAAGTCCGTCCACTAACAATTTCACTTTATCAAGGTCTTTCAAACCCGGGCTAATCTCAAATCGACTATTCACATCAACAGCAAAAAGATTCTTTCCATTCTTGCCGCTGGCAAATTCTTTGAGATTATCTATATCTTCCAGGCCAATCCCTCCACTTAGTAAAAATGGCTTGTCGATATCTGCCTGATCCAGTAGTTTCCAGTCAAATTTCTTTCCACTGCCGCCATAATTTGCCCAATCAGTATCAAATAGAAATAAATCGCAAACTTCCCGATACTCCCGGATCTTCCATTCTATATTATCACCTTCTTTGATGCGAAATACCTTAATGGTTGGCACCTGATCACTAATCCTTTCACAAAATCTGGGTGTTTCATCGCCGTGCAGTTGAACCATATACAAACCAAAATTGTGTACATGATTCATGATTTCATCATAAGAGGAGTTCACGAATACACCAACCTTATTGATATTCAATTTTGCCTTTTTTAGCTGTTCGCCGTTCATGTGCTTCATCACAAACCTTGGGGATTTGTGATAAAAAATGAAGCCGGCAAATTGAACTCCCATTTTATCCAATGCATGAACCTGGTCCAGTCTTGTCATGCCGCAAACTTTAAGTCGCATTTGTGCTTGTTTTAAGTTGCTGAACAAAACGGGCAAATGCAATCGAAGGGTCAGGCTGTTTCATGAAATATTCTCCCATGAGAAAACCTTTGTAACCAAATACTTTCAATCGTTGAATGGCAGAGATATTATCAATTCCGCTTTCAGAAATTTTAATTTTATCTCCGGGGATGAGGCCGCTTAACCTGACAGAAGTCTCAACATCTACCTGAAAATCCTTCAGATTTCTGTTGTTTACACCAACCAAATCTACGTCATCACAAATATGTTTCAGCTCGTCTTCGTTATGAATTTCCAACAAAACTTCCAGGCCCTCTCCTTTTGCGGCAGCAGCAAGCTCTTCAACCCGTTTCGGTGTCAAACAGGCCGCGATCAAAAGTATTATATCTGCACCCATACTTCTTGCCTCAATAACCTGGTATTCATCAATCATAAAATCTTTTCGCAAAATAGGTATTTGATTCACCCTCGCCCTCATCAAATCCTCTGTACTCCCTCCAAAAAATTCCTGGTCGGTTAAAACTGATAATCCGGAAGCTCCATTCTTAGCATAAGCTCCGGTTACTTCTTCCACGCTGCTTATATTATTGATAGTTCCTTTTGAGGGTGATTTCCTTTTGAATTCCGCGATGATGCCCGACTTCTCCGTATCTAATAATGAATTCCTCAACGAAAGCCTTTTACGGGAATACAATTCTGATAAACGCAAATCAGAAATAGATTTTCCCTTCTTCCTTTGGATCAGTTCCTCTTTTTTCCTTTCTATTATTTTATCGAGTATGTTCATTTTAATTTCAGCTATTCAGAATTTACCCATGAATTTATTCTAATTCAAAGCGATTAATTTGTTTAAAGCCGCGAGTGCCTTTCCAGATTCCAGGCTATCAACTGCTACATGATAGGCATCATCATAGGTCTTATATTTCCCAGTGCAGTGAAGTCCCATGGCAGCATTTGCGAGGACCACAGCATTCTGTGCCCAGGTACCATCACCTTTTAGGATTCTAAGAAAGATTTTTGCAGCTTCCTCCACTGTATTCCCACCGTAAATATCTGTGGCATCAACCATTCTCTTACCTAATTGTTCAGGAGTCATTACCCTTTCACCTTCATTGGTGATCACTTTTGTGTCTGTTGTAAGAGAAATTTCATCATAGCCATCCAGTCCATGAATAATTGTAAATGCCCGATTTGATTCCTGCAAAAGATAATTATAGATCCGGGCCATTTCAAGATTATAAACCCCAACCAGTTGATAGCTTGGTGATGCGGGATTAACCATGGGTCCCAGCATATTAAAAAATGTTCTAAGTCCGAGATTTTTTCTTATGGGTCCAACTGATTTTAAAGCAGGATGAAACATCGGAGCATGAAGGAAACAAATATTTGACTGATCAATCTCTTTTCTTAAAGCATCATTGTCATTTTTGAATTTATAACCCAATTGTTCCATTACATTCGAAGCACCACTTATAGAAGACGCCCCATAATTACCATGTTTGGCTACTTTTTGTCCAGTCCCGGCAACAATAAAACAAGCCAGTGTGGAAATATTAAATGTGTTTTTCCCATCACCACCTGTTCCAACAATATCAATTACATCAAGTCCATCAAGTTTCACGGGAACACAAAGTTCAAGCAGGGAATCCCTGAAGCCCTGCAACTCTTCAATGGTAATACTTCGCATAAGGTAAACCGTTATGAATGCAGTCACCTCGCTATCATTAAACTGGCCTTTTGAAATATTCATCAACACTTCTCTTGCCTCCTGTCGGGAGAGTGTTTTGTGTTCAAATAATTTTTGCAGAATCCTTTTCATATTTTTTTATTGTAGGAGGATCAATTTGCCAACCAGTTACGCATGATGTTTTCTCCAAGGGGCGTCAGCACACTTTCAGGGTGAAACTGAACGCCTCTTACATCATAAGTTTTATGTTGAAGAGCCATGATATATCCATTTTCATCTCTTGCAGTTACTTCAAGGTCTATAGGAAGATTTTGTTCATCTACAATCCAGCTATGATACCGGCCCACTTCAAAACGATCAGGTAATCCCTCAAATAATCCCGTTTCCAAACGCTCCTTCCTGTTCACCACCTGCACCGGAGTAGCAACTCCGTGAAAAACGGAACTAAGATTGATCAACTTGCCCCCGAATGCTTCTCCTATCGCCTGGTGGCCGAGACAAACACCAAGTATTGACTTTTTGGGCGCATACTCTTTTATCAATGGCAAAAGCAAACCGGCTTCTTCCGGAATACCCGGTCCTGGCGACAAAATAATCTTATCGTAATCCCCTACTTTATCCAGCGTTATCTGATCATTTCGATGCACTTCCACTTTTTCATGCAGGATCTTTTCAACCAGGTGTACCAGGTTATAGGTGAAAGAATCATAATTATCGAATACCAAAATTTTCATCGTCTGATTTATTTATTCATCATTTTTTTCAAAATTTAATTATGCAATTTTTCTGCAAGCTCAACCGCTTTCTTGAGCGCATTTAATTTGCTTCTCACTTCCTGCAATTCATTTTCAGGTTTGGAAGCTGCAATAATACCTGCTCCCGCCTGCGAATACAAAGTATTGTTTTTACTAAGGAAAGATCGAATCATGATGGCATGGTTGCAGGAACCGTCAAAACCAATCGCTCCAATACATCCTCCATAATAACTTCTCGACGTTGGTTCGTAAGAATCTATAAGTTGCATAGCCTTGAATTTAGGCGCTCCACTTAATGTACCTGCAGGGAAACTCACAGCCAATAGCAAAAACGGGTTGGTGCCAGGTTTCACTTGTCCGGTCACTTCACTCACCAGGTGGATTACGTGAGAAAAATATTGAACTTCACGATAATGATTAACCGAAACATTGTCGCAGAGTCTGCTCAAATCATTTCTCGCCAAATCTACAAGCATCACGTGTTCCGCATTTTCTTTGGCATCTTTCAAAAGTGTTCCGGCAGCTTCCTGATCTACTAAATCGTCGCCGGTGCGTTTAATCGTTCCCGCAATGGGGTGAACAACGGCTCTGCCATTTTGAATGATCAACTGACTTTCGGGTGATGACCCCATTAGTTTATAATCGCCATAATCGAAATAAAATAAGTACGGTGATGGGTTGATGTTACGAAGTGTACGGTATACATTGAATTCGTCGCCTGAAAATTGCTGTTCGAATCTTCTGCTTAATACAATCTGGAAAACATCTCCCCGCAAACAACTCTGAATTCCTTTTGCAACCATATCCCGATAATCCTGATCGCTCATATTACTTTTTTCTTCTCCTTTAATTCTGAAAGGGAATACCGGAACATCCTTGCTCTTTATTAAAGATTCTACAGATTGAAGATCACTCTCTATCCCTGGAATAATATTCTCGCATAGATACATCTCATCCTTAAAATGATTTATTGCAATAACGTACTGGTATAAGCGATATCTCATTAGGGGAATAGCACCGTTGGAGGGAGCCTTCGAAGATTTTAGTTTGATAGTATCAAAAAATTGTACAGCGTCGAAAGTCGTGTAGCCATAAAGTCCCTGAACAGATCGTACAATCTTATCAGCCGAGAGTTCCTGGTCAAACTTCTGCATAAAGTCCCAGAGCATGCCCGGAACCTCAGAAGGATTTTTAACTGGAATTCTTTCAGGCTTTTGGGCAGGTAATTTAAATTCAATGGAGGTGTAATCCGTAATTTCCATACCCGCAATTGCATTAATCCCAATAAAGGAAAAACTATTTTCAGCGGAGTGGAAGTCAGCACTCTCAAGAAGAATCGTATCCCGGAAGCGATCCCTGAGGCGCAAATAAATCCCCACTGGCGTATACACATCTGAAAGTAATTTTTTGAATTCTGTTCTAATCGGAATTTTTTTCATCGTTCATTTATTATTGCTCCGGTTTATCCAGCGGGAAAATAAAAAGCCCCGGATATAACCGGGGCCTGAATATGTTTATATAAAACAAGATAGCAGCTTTACAAGCCCCGTATAGAGTTTGTATGCCACCACCAATGTTTATTAATAAGAATTTTTTTCATTGCGTCACAAATATGCTAACCAAAAACGAATTGACCAAATTTTTTTCTACCTTATCACGAATTCAGAATGATTCCAGAATAGATTTGTGAATATTATTCACTTCACTTAATCCACTCAAATGCAGGAGCATACCTCCAGTTTCATCCGCCAAAGACTCGCCTCCCTGGATTTTATGAGAGGCTTCATAATGGTATTACTGGCATTGGAAAGCACGGGGCTTTACGAACACTTATCGCAAGCATCAGAAGGCTCAGGCATCAATTTGTTCTTTCAACAATTCTTTCATCATCCGTGGAACGGACTTCATTTTTGGGACCTTATCCAACCAGGATTCATGTTTATGGCAGGTACAGCAATGGCACTGTCGCTACATAAACAGCAGGAACAGGGAGTGACATGGAATGAATCATTTAAGAAAATATTAAAACGTTGCGGCTGGTTGTTCTTCTGGGGCGTTTTAGATTATGCAGTCAGACCGACCGGACTTTCATTTGAGCTCTGGGATGTACTTACACAACTTTCATTCACAACACTTGTAGCCTTTTTAATTTTTAGATGGAGCGCAAAAGCACAAATTATTTTTTGTATCGGTCTATTACTACTCACGGAAGTGCTTTATCGATTTACACATGTCCCAGGATTTGATCAGCCATTTACTGACCAACATAATTTTGGAAACTATATCGACCTGATTCTAATGAACAAAATAAATAAAGGCGGATGGGTTGCCATCAATTGTATCCCTACCGCAGTTCATACGATCGCAGGGGCCCTGGTCGGTAAACTTTTCCTGAGCAGTTCAGAAAAAATTCGTCCCATGCTCATTTGGGCGGGTCTTTCTTTACTGGTTGGATTCGGACTTGACTGGCTTCATATAACGCCCATCATTAAACGCATTGCAACAAGTTCATTTACTTTGGCATCCCTGGGCTGGTGTTTACTTGGACTTGCATTTTGTTACTGGTGGATCGACATAAAAGGTCACAAAAAATATTTGAAGTTTTTTACAATCGTTGGCATGAACTCCATATTCATCTATCTTTTCTTCGAGATAGTTGGAGACAGATGGTTCAATAGATATGTTTCAGCAGTCACCAATGGTGTAATGAGCTGGATACATACCCCCGAGTTGTTGAGTCACATCATCAGCTCTCTCTGTATATTCGCGTTGGAATGGGGATTGTGTTATTTTCTTTACAAGAAAAAAATCTTCTTCCGGGTATAAATAGCGTCTTTACTAACCTTTGCGCCTTCGCGTGAAATCTTTCGAAATTATAATTAGATGTCGAAAAAAGTCTTTATCCTTCCCGGTCTTTATAATTCCGGACCCGATCATTGGCAAACTTATTGGGAATCCGAGCACGGCTTCGAGCGCATCAACCAGGATAACTGGGAAACACCAGTTAAAGATGAATGGATCAAAAGAATTGATGAAACAGTTACGAAGTTTCCTTTGGGAAATGTGGTATTGATCGGACATAGTTTAGCCTGCTCCACAGTTGCATGGTGGGCTGCGAAATACAATCGAAAAATTCATGGTGCTTTGCTGGTTGGTCCCAGTGATACCGAGTGTGATATTTATCCTCCAGGCACAAGTGGTTTTATGCCGATGCCCTTAAATCAAATTCCTTTCCGAACAATAATAATTGCGAGCACCAATGATGAATATGTTTCTGTTGCAAGAGCTCAGCAATTTGCGAAAGCATGGGGAAGCGAATTAGTAATGGCAGGAGCACTCGGACATATCAATTCCGCTTCCAAACTTGAATCCTGGGAATTTGGGTATAATGTTTTGAAGAATCTGATTGAATCGTGAAACATGGTAATAAAAAATAAAAAAGTCGGTAACAAAGGAATGTTTTATGTTGGAGATGATGGCAACATAGTCGCAGAATTAGTTTACTCTATGGCTGCTCCCGACAAAATGGTGATTGAACACACTGAAGTGGATGAATCATTGAAAGGAAAAAGTGTTGGACTTGAACTGGTAAGCACGGCAGTTGAATATGCAAGATCGCATCAAATTAAAATCGTGCCCCTCTGCCCATTCGCAAAATCAGTTATTGCTGACCGACCAGGCATGCAGGATGTGCTTTACAAATAAATTATTTGTCCAACTTTTTGCTTAGATCAAGATCGAATTTTTCTGCAGTTTCAATAGCGGTTTCATAGCCGGCATCGGCATGCCTGATGACTCCTAACCCCGGATCATTGCGCAATACTCTTTGCAAACGTTTCGAAGCATCTTCTGAACCATCAGCAACAATCACCATTCCTGCGTGAATGCTATACCCCATTCCAACACCACCACCATGGTGCAAACTCACCCAGGAAGCTCCACCTGCAGTATTTACCAGCGCATTTAAAATTGGCCAGTCTGCAACTGCATCGCTTCCGTCAAGCATAGATTCGGTTTCACGATTCGGACTGGCAACAGAACCCGTGTCGAGATGGTCCCTTCCAATCACAATCGGAGCTTTCACTTTTCCACTCTTCACTAATTCATTAAATGCAAGTCCGGCTTTTTCTCTTTCACCCTGTCCGAGCCAACAAATTCTCGCAGGCAATCCCTGGAATGCAATTTTTTCTTTGGCCAGTTTGAGCCAGCGTTGAAGAGATTCGTTTTGAGGAAACATTTCGGATATCACCTGATCAGTTACCGCAATATCAGAAGGATCACCGCTGAGGGCCGCCCAACGGAAAGGTCCTTTTCCTTCACAAAAAAGTGGGCGAATATAAGCGGGGACAAAACCAGGGAAATTGAATGCGTTTTTCAATCCTTTTTCGTGTGCCCTTGCACGTAAGTTATTCCCATAGTCGAATGTTACCGCGCCTCTTTTTTGAAGTTCGAGCATAAGTTCAACATGGCGGAACATGGAACGATAAGCGTAGTCGATATATTCCTGTGGATTGGTCTCTCTTAAGATTTTCGCCTGCTCCATTGATATTTCATGTGGCCAGTATCCAATTAGTGGATCGTGGGCAGAAGTCTGATCAGTGAGAGAATCCGGGACAATATTTCTTTTAACGAGTTTTTCCAGGAGGTCTACAGCGTTACATAGGACTCCGATACTCAGCGCTTCACCTTTCTGTTTTGCTGACAGTGCACGATCAATGGCTTCGTCAATATCTTCAATTAACAGATCGCAATATTTAGTTTCTATTCTTTTTTCAATTCTCCATTTTTCAACTTCTGCGGCCAGGCAAACCCCTTCATTCATAGTTATAGCCAGCGGTTGTGCACCTCCCATTCCACCTAGTCCTGCGGTTACATTGAGTGTGCCTTTCAAAGTGCCACCAAAATGTTTATCAGCCACTGCTGCGTACGTTTCAAATGTTCCCTGTACAATTCCCTGACTACCGATATAGATCCAGCTTCCTGCAGTCATTTGTCCGTACATCATTAAACCTTTCTTCTCCAGTTCATCAAAATGTTTCCAGTTCGCCCAATTGGGCACCAACTGTGAATTAGAAATTAAAACACGTGGTGCATCTTTGTTCGTATTCATTATTGCTACAGGTTTTCCACTCTGCACCAATAATGTTTCGTCATTACCCAAAATTTTCAGGGCTTTAATGATGCGGTCCAACGATTCAAAATTGCGCGCAGCTTTTCCCCTGCCACCATATACAATTAAATCATCGGGCCTTTCAGCAACCTCGGGATTGAGATTATTCAACAACATCCTCAATGCGGCTTCCTGTATCCAGCCCTTACAATTCAATACACTCCCAGTAGGAGTTTTGTACTTAACAGGATCGTATTTCGTATGTACCATATGAGTTGAATGTTAAAAGTTGAAAGTTGGCTTCCTGCTCGCAGGTAGGTTTGGATTTTAGATGGATTTTACAAATAAACAATGTTTCTGTCTAAGTACTAAGTACTATATACTAAGTACTCCAAAACTTTGCGTCTTTGCGAAACTTCGCGGCTTAGCGAGAAAATTAACGGCAAATAAAATTGACTGCACGCATCATATCGTCATGCAAAACTCTATCTTCCTCATTAAATGAAACTATCTTTCTAAATTCGTCGTGCATTTCTTCAACAGCTTCAGAGCTTTTCAAAGGTCGACGGAACTCCAGGGCCTGTGCCGCAGAAAATAATTCTATCGCAAGTACTTTCTCAACGTTATTGATTACACGCAAACATTTTGTCGCAGCATTGGCTCCCATACTTACATGATCTTCCTGGTTATTGGAAGAAGAAATAGAATCAACCGAAGCCGGGGTGCACAATTGTTTATTCTCACTCACGATGCCTGCAGCAGTATATTGAGGGATCATGAATCCACTATGAAGTCCGGGATTTTTCACCAGGAACAATGGGAGATTTCTTTGTCCGCTTATGAGCTGATAAGTCCTGCGTTCAGATATATTCGCCAATTCACTCATTGCGATTGCAAGAAAATCAAGTGTAATCGCCAGGGGCTGACCGTGAAAATTACCTCCGCTTAATACCAAATCATCATCAGGAAATACATTGGGGTTATCAGTAACTGAATTAATTTCCCGAAGGAAAACCCCTTTTACATATTCAAAACTATCTTTGGTAGCTCCGTGCACTTGTGGTACACATCTGAATGAATATGGGTCCTGAACCTGGCTTTTGGACTGATTCAAGATAGACGAGCCCTTCAATAAATTAGAAATAGTTGCAGCAGTTTCTACTTGTCCTTTATGCGCGCGAATTTCATGTATTTTAGGATGCAGCGCTTCAGGCACACAATCGAAAGCATCATAAGACATAGCCGTGATTTTATCGGCCCAGCGTATGAGGCGTTCCGATTTAACCAGGCAATACATGCCGTAAGCACTCATGAATTGAGTACCATTAATCAGGGCAAGTCCTTCTTTACTTTGCAAATGAAGCGGTTCCCAGTTTAACTCTTTCCATACATCGGCCGTAGGGTGTTTCTTGCCGTTCCACCAAACTTCGCCTAGTCCTATCAGTGGTAAACTTAAATGACTTAAAGGCGCAAGATCACCAGAAGCTCCTAATGATCCCTGTGTATATATCACGGGCAGCACATTTTGATTGTGCATATCCATGAGGCGTTTTACCGTATCAATTTGCACGCCTGAATAACCATAGCTGAGTGATTTAATTTTGAGAGCCAGCATGAGTTTCACAATTTCATGGGGCACCTCATCGCCCATACCGCATGCATGGGATTTCAACAGATTGGATTGCAATTTTTCAATTTCCCCATTTCCTATTCGCACATTTTGCAGGTACCCGAAACCCGTATTGATCCCATAGAAAAGTTCCTCGCTGTCTTTAAGGAGATGATCGAGATACTCACGGCATTTTGTAATGCGTTCGTGTGCATCGAAGGTGATGGAAACCTCCTGCCTGAATTCCAGTAAATCTTTTACCTGGTCAAAATTCATCCAGTTTTTGTCGAGAGGTAGATAGTTGTAACTCATAGGAAAAATGCAATCGTTGAGGCCGGGTACAAAGTAAAGATTCCCTACTAATAACAAGAAATAGTAATTTAGTGTAGTTTTAATAACAAAATGTAATTAATGGAATTACGCAGATTAAGATATTTCCAGATGTTGGCCCAGGAACTGCATTTCAAGAAAGCAGCTGACAAATTATTTATTGTACAACCCGCGCTAAGCAGGCAGGTGAAAGAGCTGGAAGATGAATTGGGAGTGAAACTTCTTCAACGAACGAAAAGGTCGGTTTCGCTGACTCCCGCGGGCGCTTACCTGCGGGATACTATTGCACCGATCCTGGAGGAATTGGATGAACTTCAACATAAAGTAAAACTGATTGCAGATGGTTTGGAAGGAGAAATCAGGATTGGTTATGTTGGATCTTCAATCAATACAGTACTTCCGAAAATCCTGCCGGCGCTAAACAAGAAATATCCGAATATTCAGACCTATCTTTCTGAATTACCGAGCTCAAATCAGTTGAAGTCAATTATGAGTCGCGAACTCGATATTGGATTTCTTCGCAACCCTTCTCCTGATCCAAACCTGGAAACCATGATTGTGTGGCGTGAGAATTTTTATCTCGTGCTTCCCACTAATCATCCTATTTCATCAAGAAATTTTAAATCTTTGCTACAATTTTCAAAAGAGAAATTCATTCTTCCACCAAAATCCGATGGTGAATTATATCATAAACATATGCTCGGTATTTGTGAAGACGCGGGCTTCAAACCCATCGTTGCTCACGAATCTACTCATGGAAACACCATTTTAAAACTTGTTGAAAGCGGACTGGGAATTTCAATTCTCCCACTCACTTTCAAGAAATTGGCTGGTGCGGGAGTAAAATTTATTGAATTGAAACAAACTACTCGCAAAGCCGAACTCACAGCGGCCTGGCTCAAGGATAATCACAATGCCACTCTTGAAAAAATAAAGAACATCATGGAGCCACTCAATCTTGAGCACCAATAATCCTATATAAAATAAGCCGCCGAGCGACTGTTTTCAGGAGCTCAAATACGAACTTTTTATTGTATTTACGAATAGTGGTTCCTGCAGACAGAAACCACGGCGGGAGGATTTGGTTTTCGCAATGTCTCAGTACTAAGAACTAAGTACTAAGTACTAGGTACTAAGTACTTCTTATCTTAACTTAGTTCACTTGATTCACCTTAACCGATTTTATGAAGCTTGTAACCCGGCTGCTCGTCATTTCAGCAATTCACTTAATCATTTTACTTTTTGTTGCACTGGTCAGCAATGCCCAATCTATCGATTCCATTCCTTCGGCTACTCGCGCTTCCTTTAGGGGACTTAGCGTTGTGGATGACCGCGTGGTTTGGGTTTCAGGTAGTTCGGGAACTGTTGGCAGATCTACTGACGGAGGAAAAACCTGGAAATGGATGCAGGTTAAAGGTTTTGAAAAAAGTGATTTCAGAGATATTGAAGCATTTGACCCTGTCACAGCAATTGTCATTGCCATTGCAGAACCTGCGTATATTTTAAAAACGACCGATGGAGGTAATACCTGGAAAATAGTTTTAGAAGATAAGCGCAAAGGAATGTTTCTTGACGCTATGGAATTCTGGAACGAACAAAGTGGCATTGTAATTGGAGATCCCGTGGGTGGAAAAATTTATGTGGCAAGAACATTTGATGGTGGTGATCACTGGAGAGGTATTCCGGAGCAAAATTACCCGGTGGGTGTAGAAGGAGAAGCAATATTTGCTTCCAGTGGAACTAATATTCGCAGATTAAATTTATCTGAAGCCTGCTTTGTAACTGGTGGAACAAAATCCAGGCTCTTCATCCGCGATCAAAAATTTGATATTCCGATTGTGCAGGGCAAAGAAAGTACAGGTGCGAATTCAGTGGCGGTTTCAAATTCTACAAAAAATAACAATCACCTCATTGTTGTAGTAGGTGGTGATTTTACGAAGGATACAATCTCAACAAATAATTGTGCGCTCACAAAAGATGAGGGAAAAACATGGATCATTCCCACAACTCCTCCTCATGGATACAGATCATGCGTAGAGTTTATTGATAAAAACACGCTGATTGCCTGCGGAACATCCGGTGTTGATATTTCTACCGATGGCGGCATGAACTGGAAATTAATCAGCAAAGAGAGCTATCATGTTTGTCGAAAAGCCAAAAATGGGAACTCCGTTTTTCTCGCAGGGGGAAATGGCAGAGTGGCCCGACTCGTCTATGGAAATTAAAATCTTACCATCTCTAAAATGTCTTATCGTCAGCTGAAGGTCCGTAAATGGATGGCACGGCGATATTATTTAACCGCATGTAGACCGTGAGTTGTCCCCTATGATGGACCATATGATTTATGGAAGAGCTGATATTTATTTTTTTGGGTGAGCTGTAAAGAACCTGACCATTTGCCTTGAGATAAAAAGGTTCCATAATCTCCTGGTTCGAAATATTTCTAAGTGCTTTCTTCGCTCTCTCAAAGTTTTCGTCAAAATGATTTACAAGCTCCTCCGTATTCTTAGCCTGGAAATGCTTGAAAGTTGCAAAGTCAATTTCGGAGACTTCCACCATTGTCGCAATCCAAAGAGGAATTTCAGCAACAAGTAAAGACAGATAACCCAGGTTCATGGATTTTTCATGTGGCTTCCAGGCAAATAGGCTCTCTGGAATTCTTGCTAAACAGTTGCGGGTTGCAGGTCCTTCTGCATTAAGTTCGTTCATATACTCAATACCGAAATTGACTTCACTCATAAGAAAAGATTTAAGCAGTGGCTAATTAAGAACAATACACCAAATTAGAGAGTCCGGTGCTGAAATAAGCTGCTTGCCCGCTATTTTTGATGTAAGAATAATTGCGAACTTTGAGCCTTCGCTGGTTTTATAGCAAATTTCAGTAAAAATTAATCGAATGCAGGAGGCGGATCATCTTGCACATTTCGAAAACCTACTTCGCTTACAATTTGGAGTATTACATTCCGAATGGGATCAAATCAGGGAATACGTACAAATTGAAGAAGTATCGCGAAATGAATATTTTGTAAAGCAGGGAAAAGTCTGCCACAGGCTCGGATTTATTTGCGAAGGTGTTTTTCGAATTTGCATGGAACGCGATGGCACGGACATAACTTGCTATTTTGTTTGTGAAGATAATTTTGTTGGAGATCCCGAATCATTTAAGTCCCGGACCCCATCCAAATTGAACATGCAGGCCCTTACGGATGCCATAGTCATAACCTTTGACAGAAAGTTAATGACCGATATGCCCAGGTTTCCAGAAATTATAACCGCTATCGACAAAAAAGTAATGATGGGATTACTTGCACAAAGAGATTTTATTCAAAATGAAGATGCAGCAACCAAATATCAAAAATTCTTAGAGAGTTATCCGCACATTCTTCAAAGAGTTCCGTTAGGAATCGTAGCTTCTTTTCTTGGCATTACCCAACAATCACTAAGTCGCCTGAGAAAAAACATTTCCTGAGTTCATTATTTAACAATTGTGAAAACTGGCATTTGTGCCGGCATATAATTTTGGTTTCATAAAACCTCAATTATGAAATCAAAAATTCCTTCATGGTTTTGGCTCCTCATTGGATCTATTCTCATGCTTTTCTCCAATGGAAGGTGGATTTTCCCAATTTGCACATGGATTTACCCTTTTTGTTTTCTATTATATCTTCATACGAATAAGAAATTTAACGCACTCATTTATTTATTTCTTTGTTCGGGACTCATTAATACGTTTGCCTGGTGGAAAATAGTTCCATTACCACTCCCTGCTTATCTCTTTGTAATGATGATTGGCATTAATTTATTTATGACAATCCCATTTTATATTGATAAAATCTTTCAAAATCGATCAAATAGATTTATCCGGACTTTTATTTTTCCCATTAGCTGGGTGAGTCTTGAATTTCTTCATAATAATCTCCTTTCGAAAGGTAGTTGGATGTCAATCGCCTATACGCAATTTGATTTTCTCCCGCTTCTACAGATAGTATCAATTACGGGGATTTATGGGATAACTTTTATGATTGGGTGGTTCGCATCTTCAGCAGTTTATTTCACAGAGCGAAATTTTGAATGGAATAAAGTGAGAACGCAGATATACTCAATTGCAGGATTTTTTGCTCTTATTATTTTCACAGGGTTTTTAAGAATACATCGGTTCAACTCGAGGCAAACTGTGCAAGTGGCAGCAATTGTGCAGGAAAGAACGATAAATAAAGAGTTGAATTCATGCAGGTGGACCGACGCCAAAGCGATTTCGAATTACAGCGGTCAAATTGAAGAAAATCTTCTCACAAAAACCAGAGAAGCCGCGAGAAAAGGTGCAAAAATTATTTTGTGGCAGGAAAGCGCTGGTTTTCTTCCCAGGAGCAAAGTATCAGTATTTGTTGATAGTGCAATATCACTTGCATCAAAAGAAAAAATTTATTTACTCATGACTTTGTGGTCGGTGCCCAACAATTTTCCAAATGAGCTGGTGGAAAATAAGCTTATGCTCATTGACCCCACGGGAAAGATTCAATTCTCCTACCTCAAATCAAACCCCGCTCCGCCCGAGCCCATCGTGAAAGGAAAAGGAAATATGCCATACTTCGATAGTGAATTTGGTAGAATCTCGGCGGCTATTTGTTATGATGCCGATTTCCCATCATTCATTCGCAAGGCTGGTGAAATTAATTCAGATATCATGTTTATTCCTGCAAATGATTGGAAAGAAATCGATCCATTACATAGTCATATGGCTATCATTCGCGCTATTGAAAATGGTTTTTCATTAGTGCATCCAGCTGGACAAGGTTTATCAGTTATCGTTAATCCCGTTGGGCAAATTCTGGAGGAAATGGATTATTATTCAGATGAAGGCCAAATCCTTTATGGTAATGTTCCTGTTAAAAGTATTGCAACCATTTATTCAAAAGTGGGAGATCTTTTTGCCTTTATAAATATTGGCACATTCGTTTGTATCGTCTGCTATTTAGTTTCCCTTCAAATTAAGGCCATTATGCAAAAAATAAATAGGGGTCCATTATTCAGGGTTTTCCGGCCAATGAAAAACTAAGATGTAACCATCAGGATCATGGAAAGAAAGTGTCCTGTATTGATAATGGGTGACAATAGGTGGATTAATATTTAGGCCTTTCCCTTTGAG
>PSRI01000271.1 GCA_003175935.1 Bacteroidota bacterium | reverse complement strand
GACAGAAACCACGGCGATAAATAGCGAATGTCTCCAGGTGCGCACTATAAATTGCCATTTGGCAGCACAAACGAAGAAAGATTGCGAGTAATAGTACCTAGATTAGATATCTGAGATACAGGCTAAGATTGGGAGAAATAGTAAACCACAAACTACCTGCTACTGGCGACCAACCATTCTAATTCGCAAAAACCCAGAAAATGCCCAGTTTAAACTGGAAGCCGGGGTATGGGTAAAGCGGAGCTCCCTGGTTGTTTTGATTGAACCCAAAACCGTTTTCAAAACTCAAAGTATTGAGGTTTTCGACTCTCACCATTCCAGTGAAGCTTCGGATTCTGAAATGAACAAAAGCCGCAATATCCGGTCTATTCGAAATGGTAACGGAATCCTGAGGGAAAAATCTTCCTGCAATCGGTGAATAATTATCTGCTGTATAAGGTGTATTATATCGTACATCAAAGCCCGTTGCAAGGTTGAGATTCTTAAAAAACCTCCCTTCAAAAACAAAACGATTTCTGGTATAGAACAAAGGTATATTCACAGGTGCAGCACCGGCAGTTTTTTGAAAAGCAGCATCAACATACCAGTGCCAGTATCGACTCAACCTAAATTCCTTACTCAATTTTAGGAGTAACACGTTAAACAAAGCAGTCTGCTGATCCACTTCATAAAAATCCTTGAAATAGGCGAAGTTGCCCACCAGGTAATAGTGTCCTTCCATTATAAGCTTTTCCTGGGGAATCAATAATGCTGCAAACAAGTGCGTAATATTTTCTTTATTAAGATCGACTTTATATTTAATCGGAAATCCCGTAGCATTAGTGAGCAGGTATGAAGGAGTCCGGTTCACATTTTGAAATCCAAGTTCAAAATAACCCAGTTTTCTACTCAAAAGTCTTTGCAAACTGATATAAGCAGAATAATCTCCGGCATTAAATCCGTTCACATATAATTGACCATTTGCTTCCACGTCCCACTTCCTGTTCTTCGTTCGATTCCGGTATTCGCCATGCACGAAAAAATTATAGTAGTGATTTGTTACGTTATCATATTTCTGCGTGAGGTTTTGAACACTGGCTCCCAGTCGCAAAAACTGTTGCTGATTTTTAATATCAGGAAACTGGTAAATGGAAAAATCATTAGTTATTTCTTTCCACTTATCCTGATAGTGAAGCGTATCATTGGGAGTGACATTGATATCATAGTTGTCCATGTAGAATGCACTGTCAGCCGCTATATCCTGGAAAATAAATTTGGATGAACTGTAAAGAAATGTGTATTCAAATCTAACCCGCGGATAAAATAATTTAATCACTGACGAGTCCGTTACAACTGAATCCTTCTTGCCCAAATCATATTGTTGCCTTAAAAGGAATTTGAAATTCGTATAACGATTCCCCGTTTTCAATTTTGTGTTAAAGAAATCGCGACTATACGTATTTGACCCGCCAATATTTACCGGAATATTAAAACGATCATTGTACGCTGAATTTTTATTATTCAAAAACGTATCGCTCTTTATTCCTCCATTCTCTGCAGATTGCAATGCATTATTCATCACCACAAAATAGATTCCGTATCGTTTTGATGGTCCCTGGTAATATGAATTAAGTCTCAGATTGGCGTGATTGGTATTCTGACTGAAAAAATATCCCGGAGAATTTACAAGTCGGAATTGGAAAGCAATGTTCCAGTTCGGTTTGATGTTTTGGGTCTGCATCAAATTGATAAATTGCTCGGCACCACTTCCAATCAGGTAATTCAATTCTGTAAATGGCCTGGTTGTATAAAAAAAGCGGGTATCATCCAATCGAAAAGCATACAGATCGAAAGCATGAAAACCCGGGTCCCAACCCGTTTGGGTATATGGCCGATATAGTAATGAAGTTGCCGCATTACCGTTATTGCCAAGCCAGGCATAGTCCCATTTTAATGGGATTTTTCGATAAAAATCAGTTAGTGTAGAATCAAGATTATAATTCCGTGCGGAATCAAGGTATCTGAAACGAATGGTTACTGAATCTGCAAATGGATCGCGATGTTCAAACTGTAAAGAATCGGATTTATTCCCGCCGGGGCGAAAAGTATTTCGACCGCCGCCTGGAATCGGAATGTTTTGGGCCCGGAGGGTGGTGACGCTGAAGCTTAAAAAAATCAGGACAGAGTATGTTAATAAGCGCTTCAATGAAATCTTGGTTCTTTGGTGGCACGAAAATAACTGAAATAGGTCTGCTTTAGTCTAAAATAAACCTTAAATCAAATGCCTTTCACCATTTCCCTGAAAAGTGCAGTTAGTTTCGGTTCGGCTTCGTTGGCAGCCTGCAAAACCTCTTCATGTGTGATAATATTGTGTTCTTCGCGAATACCCAAATCCGTAATAACACTGATGCCAAATACATTTAAGCCTACATGACAGGCTGCAATCACTTCCTGTATTGTACTCATTCCTACTGCATCACCACCTAATATGTGAATCATTTTATATTCTGCACGGGTTTCAAAGGTTGGTCCCGTTACCCCGAAATAAACACCCTCTTTTACTTTGTATCCCAGTTTATCCGCGGTTTTTTTTGCCAGATCAATCAGTTCTTTTTTATAAGGTTCACTCATATCAGGAAAACGCGGACCCAGTTCATCTTCGTTTTTACCGAGTAGCGGGTTAACAGTAGCCAGACTTATGTGATCATTTATAATCATGAGATCGCCGACTTTAAACGATGTATTTACACCTCCGGCGGCATTGCTGATTAAGAGGGTTTCAATTCCTAACATTTTCATTACGCGAACAGGAAATGCGACTTCCTGCGCTTTATATCCTTCGTAGAAATGAAGTCTACCCGACATGGCAACTACTCTTCTCCCTGATAATTCTCCAAAAATCAATTTCCCTGAATGGCCCATTACCGTCGACACGGGGAAATGAGGAATTTCTTCATAATACATTTCCTTATCAACTTTCATTTCGCTTGCAAGATTTCCTAATCCGCTTCCCAGCACAATCCCGATTTCGGGCTTCAACGAATAATGTCCTTTTATATAAGCAACTGCTTCTTTAATTTGATCCAGTACCGAAATCATAGTCTGTATTTTGACGGGGGCAAAGATAGGTTTTCATTGCATAGTGCAATGATGCAGGGCATAAAAACTGAGTAGGTAAAAATCGAAATAATAATCAGATTCCGTACATGCGTTTAACTTCAAGAACGATCAATTCGATCTGTGCGTCCTCGCCTTTTGAATCGTAGGTTTGTTTGAGAGAGGTTCCGAAAACCCAGGCTACAGTTTGCCAAAATCCTGCAGAAAAACTTCCTTTGTATTCGTCAATAATTTGATAGCAGGTATTACCCGTTTCCCTCGCAATAAGCTTCATTAGAATCCTGCCCTGATAAATGGAAAGTTCCATTAAAGGCTTGGTAAATTCTCTCCGCAAATCTTTTTCACGTGTTTTTAGATATTCTTTTCGTTTACCTCTATCCGTTATGCTGGCGAGGTGTATATTAATATCATTAAAAACAGCGCCGGCTTTTTTTGCATACGGATAAGTAACATATACTGCATTGCGCAATCTTGTCCACTTTTTATAAGCTTCACGCTGCGCATCAGTCATCTTACCATAAATCCAAACTCCTGAAAGCTCTTTGTATGGTATAGTGTCGCCCTGATAAACGATCGCCTGAACGGTAATGGTATCGTTTGGTCCGTATTTGGATTGAGAGCGGGATGTAGAAAGCATGGCCCCAAAGAAGAGCACGGACAGGAAGAATTTACCATATGTTTTGATAACCGAGGTCACCTCTGCTAATTTAATAAAAACAGCCCGAATTTTAATACAGAAAGACAGCAATAGTAACCCTGGCGCTGCGAATTGAAATATTAATTTTATGAGAATGTTAATTGCGGTTCAATATCATGCGTCTATATGCACTTATCATGAACCCTGCCACCATGAGGATCGTACCAATCCAAAGAATATTGATAAATGGGAATTGGAATGCCTTTAAAGTAACATATTTCATAATGGCCGATGATTCCTTCATTCCCAGATCCAGTTTTTCTCCATCATGCCTGTTAACCTGAAAAATCAAACTTTGCGACACGACAGTATCTGTTTTTGCTATTGGTTGTTTGTCCTTTATAAATAACGCGGGTTGCGCTTTATAGCTCATACCATTTTTTGCATGAACGCTAATTTCAGCCATCCAGATGCTATCAACTAATGGCAAATCTTTATTGTGATCCTTATCTGCAGAAACTATTCGATCAATTGTTGCAAATCCATCTGAATAGAATAAAGTATCCCCTTCCTTAACAAGATGGGAAACAAAACTTGCCGTATCCTTCGTTTTTTGTGGATCGGGCATAGAGCTAACAAAAGTGAAAATATCCTTGTGCCAGTAATGTCGTGATGCAGGATTGGCACTTAATCCGGTTTGTTCACCAGATTGTTTCATTAAAAATGCATCGGGATACAAATTAAATTCTTCAACAACTTTGCCTGAAGCTGTATCAAGTTTTTTATAGTTGATACGGAAGTATAATTTTTCATCGCCGGGTGCAGTCGTATCTCCGAGATAAGTTACAGTGTATTTTCCCATTGGAGTCGGAACACCCTGGATAAGTGTTACGTTCTCCATGCCGCTATCATCTTTCCCACGCGGATCTTTCAATCCCGGGATCACAATTCCTGTTCTATTGATGGAGATCACTTCTTTTTTAGAAGATGAAATTAAAATTCCTACCAACATCATTCCAAATCCAAGATGTGTAATAGATGCTCCCGCAGCCTTTAAATTACCCCTGGTTCCAATCCATATATATGCCGCATTCGCTATTACGGCGTAAATTCCGGCAAACAATGCTAAATGGATTGCCGCAAGAAATCCTACTCCATATTTATCATAATTGATCCCTCCAAATACACTAACGGCAACGGACACCAGAAGTGAAATAATTGTGGGAACTGCGATTTTACCCATCCAGTATGATCTGGATGTATTTTTGTATTTCAGATACTGAATCACTGCAGTGAGAATACCTGTTACAACCGCAATGAGAATCATCACTCTGTTGTATACATATTCCCTGTCTTCACCAATAGCAG
>PSRI01000161.1 GCA_003175935.1 Bacteroidota bacterium | reverse complement strand
CAAGGAGGAAAAGTCTTCTGCCCGTAGTCACGGCACACGTGACGAAGGTGCGATGAAGTAATCAAAAACTCTTGCGATTTTGTAAATAGAGAAAAAATGGCGCAAAGTCAGGTAGAGGAATCTTAACGTCATTTCATGTTTAACTTGACACTAGTACCTAGATAAAAACTCTGTGAATCTCTGTGAACTTTGTACCTCCATGGTTTAAAAAGAATTTCTATGGTTTCTGTAATTTTCATTTGAGGCTGTGCTCACTTAAATTCGCACAAAGTTACAAATTGCACCAGGGTGTGACGCAAAGTCGCAGAAGGTTATTCCAAAGTTTAACATCATGTATTTGAAATAAAATATATTTTGCGAGCGTTGTTGGTGCGGGAGATGAGAGCACTTAAAATATATTCCATGAAAAATGCTATTGCCCTTTTTTGTTTAGTTGCCTGCCTTCATGTAAATGCACAGAGTTCAAAGACTGTAACTTCCCTTGGTGGATCAAAAGGTGGAAATATCAGCAAAGATGCGCTAAGTCAAATTGTAGATTCTGCTCTCACAGTAAAGGATGCATCTGGTAAATCGTATCCAGTAGTTAAATTCCGGGTATTTTATAAATTCAAAAGCACTTCCGAAGATCACGACACAGGTGAACGGAAAACTGTTGATGACATGAGGGAAAATACATTCAATAACACTCCAATGATGTCCGACAACTGGAAAGAAAGTATCAAGGATAATGTTGCCAAAGACGATGAAATGGTTATAGACAACGTGATGGTTAAACTTCCCAATGGAAAAAAATTACTGGTGGGCGGAATCAAATTCAAAGTCGTCGAATGACTCTAGCGGCTAATGATCACCGGTAAAACAATCTCCCATACATTTCGGCTCCCTCCCCCGGTGAGATTTTCATCCAGCAAATGACTGTAGCGAATTCCAAAACTCAATGGCTGTTCATTCCACCATTGTGTATCAAAATAAAGTTCAGCACCCGTTGATCTGAAATTGAAGACCTGACCCGTTCTCAAACTTTTTGCTTTGGCATCGTCGTAAAAAAGATTCACCCTGATCCTATAGAAATAGGCGATCTGCGCAAATCCCCAGTCGGGATAAACAATCGGGAAATGATAGTTCACGCTCCATTTCCACATTTGCGGGGCATCTACATTATTATATCCCCTGGCCATGGGAAAATTATTGTCGAAACGATATTGATTTGTAGTATCACGAACCTGGTAAGCAGCAGAAACTACAATGTTATGATTGATGCCAATCCCCCTGAAATATAGACTACCAGTTGCCAGGAATTGATTCGCATAATAGTTATTCAAAATGACCCTGTGTTGCAAATAAAATGATTGGGCCCAGTGCGGATAAATATTCTGCCGAGCTTTTTGTGTTTGCGAAACCCAACTTACAGCCGATTGCAGATAATAAAATTTTGGTGTTCCAAATGCCTGCTTCAAAGAGTCTTTATAATAAACCTGTTTATTATTGATAGAAGAAGCGAGATTGATATTCTTATACCATCTGTTCTTAGATAAATTCAAAGGAATGTTGAAACCCAGGTCCCAATTCAATTCATCCCAACGATATGTAGCAACTGTATCGCTAACACTTCTGTTGAATGTATAAGAAGCACCCCCAGTGATCCAGGGAAACCATTGTGCATATATAGCAGACAATCCCAGCCTATGACTTCTTTCATTTTCGTTGTAGTCATAATAAAATGATGACTGAAGCGTGTTGAGAATATTTTCACTATATACGGTAAATGTCCAGTCAGGATTATCATAGTAAGGGCGCCAGCTGTGAATATTCAATAATCGAAACCCGGTTTTGTATTTAGAGCTGTTGAAATGACCCGTATCAATCTTATCCAATAAATTCCCTCCATTTTGTTTCAGTGCAGTAGGTATAAACAAATCCTGGGTTTGAACAGACATAGTGGATATAATCGGTTGCCAGTCAGATTCAGTTAATTTTTCCTTTTTAATCTGATATCCGTCGGAAGTGAAGCTCGAATAATAAATATTATCAGCCCGGTCAATACCCACCTGGTAGGCTCCTAATTCTTCATTAGAAAGTTTAAAAAGGTTTTTCGATTTAATATCCACAGCAAATACATCATCGTGATAGCCTGAATTAGCAGTAAAGTAAACTGTGTCGCCATATACGTAAGGATAACCTTTCACCTTGTAATCAGCAGAAGTGATATTCCGGGTTTCTCCATTCCCTAAATTCACTAATGCAATACTCATGGTTCCCGTGGAAGAACGCACGCATGCCACGACTGTTTCTTCGTTTAACCATTTAGGATAGGTATAAAAAAGATGATCATTATTTGGAATCCTTTTAACTACATTTCCGCTTCCTGCATCAAGAATTACCAGGCTGCAACTCAAATCAGGCTTTGTTTCTACAACTACCACTTTCGACCCATCAGCAGATAGGTCCGGCGCAAAATATCTTGAATGATGTGAAATTTGTTTCTGCTCCATCGTTTTCAAATCGAGAATCTTGATAACACTAAAATCTTTCCAACTCCAACGGATATCTGGTTCAAAAGCAGCGTATATAATCTTTCCCGATTTATAGCTATAATAATCGTCAATGGCGATGTCACGGGTTCTGATTAATTGTTGTCCCGAATTTGTGATATAATACCATGCAGGAATTTTGCGATAGGATTTCTTTAAGACCAATAAGGTATCATTGCTGATCGAATAAGGATACAGGAAATCCGTTACGTAATTACCATCGTGATGTGTTATAGCCTCCGATTTTGATTGAGACAGGTGTTGCAATGAATCTGAGTAGTTGCGAAAATATCCTGTGGCATCTTTCACAAAGTCCCTGAACCTGATGCCCGCATATTTCTTAACTCCATGCTGAAATGGGTAAAACAAACTTTTGTATCGCACTGCATAATCTGTTACATCTCTCCAAAAATCTTCACCATATTTTTCTCTCCCATATCCAACCAGCATATACCCTAACTGGTAATGATCCGGAACATAGTTGCGATAAGATCCATTACGCAACTTCATATAGCTATAATTTTTCCGGGATCTCCATAAAGATTTGTAGCCGTTGAAAAAATATGGCAAGCGGCCCCTACCCTGTTCACTAACCGAAGTTTCCTGAAAAACGGCATCGCCTTCAAAAAACCAATTGGGAACAGCTGCGCTATTCGCTACTGCCTGGCCGTCTTCACCAAAAACATAATAAAGGAGTTTTGAAAGCCCTTTTCTGTAGTTCATAAATTGTTGAACGTGGCGATATTCGTGTATGGCTAAATCATCGTGCCAGGGAATACTTCCAAGATCAAAACTATTTTGCTCGGGATTGAGGTTGAATTCACTTCTCCATGGAGAAAGACTTACATAACCATTAGTGATTGTAGTATAATTATGGAGAACAATATTTATTTTTCTTCTTTGATCACCTGAAGTGGGGCTTGTATGTTGATTGAGGTAGGAAGTGACAGCAGCAATTCGCTTTGCAACAGAGTCCAGACCCCTGGGATAAATAACTCTAACTGCATCACTGTTTACCTGGTTCCATTTTACTGAAGGAGGAGTCCCACCGAATTGCTGGGCAAAATTTCGGTTTTGAAAGACAAAAAATATCAGGATTATAATTCCGAGTTTTCGATTCATTGATTCCATTAGCAGGATTAAGATATTACATTTTTCAAGGCCATTAGTTATATTTGATAAGATCAGTTCTTTTTAACCATTGCGCAACAAGTTTTTCAATCTTTTTATATGGCAAAGTTATATAGACCCGAGGGATTGCTTCTTTCGTCCATATAAACTCGTTGCGTCTTTGCAAAACCTTGCGCCTTTCTTCGGCCGCTGAAGTCAATATTAATGACGATGGCGATGCGTGAAATTTTATTTACATTAGAACAATAATGCCTTGCCCATGCACCGACTGCTTACGGCCGATTACATTGTCTTTCTAATTTATTTTTTCGTAGTAGCTATTTATGGGTATTATATCTACCAAAGAAAAAAATCAAAAACTACCAGTACAAAGGATTTTTTCCTGGCTGAAGGTTCTCTCACCTGGTGGGCCATTGGGGCTTCACTAATAGCTTCAAATATTTCGGCAGAACATTTTGTGGGAATGAGTGGCAGTGGTTTCGCATTGGGACTGGCCATCTCCACTTATGAATGGATGGCTTCCGCAACCCTGATCATTGTAGCTGTATTTTTTATACCTGTGTATTTGAAAAATAAGATTTACACGATGCCGCAATTTCTGGCGCGCAGGTATAACGACAAAGTGAGCACTATCATGGCTGTATTTTGGTTGCTGGTTTACGTTTTCGTAAACCTCACTTCTATAATTTATCTCGGCGGAATCGCTATTAATGCCATATCAGGAATTCCGTTTGCATGGTGTTTGATTGGCCTCGGGTTGTTCGCAGTTGTAGTGACACTGGGTGGAATGAAAGTCATTGGATATACTGATGTGATCCAGGTATTTGTTTTGATACTCGGTGGACTGGTTACCACCTATCTGGCTTTGAATCTGATGTCGGAACATTTTGGTTATGGCAAAAATGTTTTCAAAGGGCTGAGTTTGATCAGAGAAAAAGCGCCCTCGCATTTCCACATGATATTTAATTCATCACATCCTTATTATAAAGACCTTCCCGGCTTGTCAGTTTTAATTGGAGGTATGTGGATTAACAATCTTAATTACTGGGGATGCAATCAATATATAACCCAAAGGGCTCTTGGTGCTGATTTGAAAACTGCAAGAAACGGGATTCTGTTTGCAGCCTTCCTCAAATTGCTTGTTCCCGTCATAGCCGTTCTACCAGGGATTACCATGTTTGTTCTTCATCAAAATGGATTATTTCAAAACGAGATGCAAAACAGTGAAGGAGTTCTCAAGCCTGATCAGGCATATCCTACATTAATGAATCTTTTACCAGCCGGATTAAAGGGATTGGCATTTGCGGCGCTCACTGCAGCGATCGTTGCTTCGCTGGCTGGAAAAGCAAATAGCATTTCGACTATTTTTTCCCTGGACATTTACAAAAAATATTTTAACAAGGAAGCAAGTGAAAAGAAAATTGTGAATGTCGGGAGATGGGCAGTTATTATTTCGATGATGATAGCAGCCATTGTTGCACCGGCATTGAAGACTTTGGACCAGGCTTATCAATTCATCCAGGAATATGTTGGATTTATTTCGCCCGGAGTGTTGGCAATTTTTCTACTGGGATTTTTCTGGAAGAGAACAACTTCAAACGCAGCGCTTGCAGCTGCCCTGCTAACAATACCTCTATCTACCTTGCTTAAATTTCTACCAGCCTGGACAAACGGATCTTTCCCGGATTATCCTTTCCTCGATCGAATGAGTATAGTGTTTGTTTTTCTGATGGCTTTAATTATTATAATGAGTTTGTTGGATAAGAAAAAGAACGAAAATAAAAAGACACTGGAAATTGACACGAGTATGTTTAAATGCTCACCTGCATTTGTAATTGGATCAGTAATTATACTCGGAATACTCACGGCCCTGTATACCGTATTTTGGTAAAAAGCTGAAAATACGTAGACGATTTTAGTTGGTAGTTGATAGTTTGCGATTTGTAAGCCATAAGCCACAAACTATAAGCTACAAACTATAATCCATAAACGTTTCTATTATCAATTGTGAAATACCTGCAGGAAATTGAAAATAAAAATCTCAATACAATAACTAAAAATTGTAAATTTACTTAGCATCAAACCGAAGTTTATGAGCAACTATTCAGACGCAGAAAAAAAGCCACTACAAAGTATGGATGAATGGGAAGAGGATTTGCTGGAGCGTTATCCGGAGAATGATTCCACTTCCAAAGCCAAAGAAGAATTTCGCAACTACGATAAACCTGCGCGCGATACGGTAAAGGAATTTTATCGACTAAATCATAAATATCAGACTTTCGACTTCGTGAGGGAAAAGGAAAAAGAGTTTTTGCAATTCAATCGCAAGAAGCTCAAAGTTTGGGAAGCCATGGAATTTCTCAATACACTCATAGATGATTCGGATCCCGATATTGAATTGGATCAATTGCAACACTTACTTCAAACGGGGGAAGCAATTCGTGCAGATGGTCATCCCGACTGGTTTGTACTGACAGGATTTATTCATGATATGGGTAAAGTTTTATGTTTATTTGGAGAACCTCAATGGGCAGTTGTCGGTGATACGTTTCCGGTAGGTTGCGCGCATTCTGATAAGATTGTGTATCCTGAATATTTCGAATCAAATCCGGATTCCACAGACGAACGTTTTAATACTAAATACGGAATTTATTCTCATGGTTGCGGTCTTAAGAATGTTCATATGTCCTGGGGCCATGATGAATACCTGTATCAAATCACCAAAGATTATTTACCTGAGCCAGCGCTCTATATGATTCGCTATCATTCATTTTATGCTCAGCATCGGGAGGAAGCTTATGATCATCTCCTCGACGATCATGATCGTAAAATGTTTGATTGGGTGCGGAAATTTAATCCTTATGATCTTTATTCTAAAAGTCCTACTCCACCGGTAGTTTCGGAACTGAAGCCATATTATGAGGATTTAATTGCAAAGTATTTGCCTGAAACGATAAGTTTGTAGATAGTTTGTGGTTTATAGTGTATGGTTTGTAGTTTATTGCAACTCTTGCCGTGTGCCTTAAACTATGAATGAAAGTAATAGGCACAAACTATAAACAGCAAACAACAAACCCCAAGCAACAAACTACAAACTAAATCCATGTGGCTCCTAGCCTTAGCCATTGCTCCTGGAATTGCGATTAGCCTTTATATCTATGTAAAGGACCAGTATAATCGCGAGCCGCACTTAAATCTGATTGTAAGTTTTATCCTGGGAATGTTGAGTACAATTCCGGCCATTATTTTTCAATTGGCATTAACTCCTCAAATTGAAAAGTTTTTTCCGAAGACAGATGTTACGTATACTTTGATTCTTTCTTTTTTGGTGGTAGCGGTGTCTGAAGAATATTCTAAATTTTTCATGCTCAGGTATTACGCTTATCCCAAAAAAAGCTTTGATGAACCTTTCGATGGAATCGTGTATGGAGTAATTGTGAGCATGGGTTTTGCAACTCTTGAAAATATCGGTTATGTATTTGAGCATGGAGTTGGTACGGGAATCATAAGAATGTTTCTTTCTGTTCCTGCTCATGCGAGTTTCGGTGCACTCATGGGATATTACGTTGGCAAGGCAAAATTTAATGCGGCGAGAAAAGAGATTCTTCTATTCAAGGGATTTCTAACTGCGGTCTTTTTCCACGGTGCTTTTGATTGTGCTTTATTGCTACAGGATAACAAATTGGTAACTCACTATATTTCGCAGGGAATGCTCTTGCTGATTGCAATTGCTGTATTCATAATTGCTTTTCGAATGGCCAGGCTCGCAATCAGAGAACACGAAAATATTTCCCGAAATCAAAATCAATCTTTCCATAATGATCCATTTTCGTGAAGCAAACGTTGATGATATTTCTTTGATCAGGGATATGACTATGAAAGTCTGGCCCCAGACTTACGCAAACATCCTCTCTCCTGAACAAATTGATTATATGCTCGGCATGATGTACAGTGTTGAATCTCTGAAATACCAGATTGAAGAAAAAGGTCATCAGTTTATTATAGGATATGACGATAAAGAACCTGTTGCATTTGCTTCCTTTTCTCCAAAGGATTCCGAAAACAAAAACAGATGGAGGTTGCACAAAATCTATATTCTGCCCGGGCAGCAGGGAAAGGGAATTGGGAAAAAAATGGTAGATTATATTGCAGCAGAGGCATTGCGATATGGCGCATCAGAAATTGAACTGAATGTGAACCGATATAATCCGGCAAAAACTTTTTACGAAAAAATAGGTTTCTCTGAAATCGGACAGGAAGATATTGATATTGGCGGCGGGTATTTGATGAACGATTATATCATGCTGCTGAAGATAAAAGAGTGATAGGCCCCTGATCTAATTTCTCTGGACGTGCAATTTTTTAATAAGTTCGTCTGTCGTGGTTTCTCCAAATGCTCCATATCCATTCACAAGGACACCTTTTTCACCCTTTTTTGATTCAATTCCATAAACAATTGCTTCATCAGCCGGATCGCTGATTCCTTCGAAACGATAGAATTCGGCGATTTCAAATTCCTGTGGTCTAAGGATAATACCCTTATCTGAACAAAACAAATGATCCTTCTCAATATTGAAATCGAGATTATATCCCCTGTCTTTCAGCCCCTTAATGGCTTCAGATACCGTGTCGTATGCGTACATAAAATCGTTTATTTAAAGTTACGATTGAATGGTGGAATTCCTCAAATCTGATTGATTATCTCTGGGGATAATAGTAACTTCGCCAAAAATTTTAAAGGACTATGTCGACAATGACCAAATCAAAGATCGATTTCAGCTTACCTCATAAAGTGAGAGATATGAGCCTTGCAGAATGGGGCCGTAAAGAAATCAGGCTTGCAGAAGCAGAAATGCCCGGTTTGATGGCTATCCGTGAGGAATACCGGGACAAAAAACCTCTCAAAGGTGCCAGGATTGCAGGTTGCCTTCACATGACCATTCAAACGGCTGTACTTATTGAAACCCTCGTTGAATTAGGGGCAGAAGTAAAATGGAGCTCATGTAATATTTTTTCCACACAGGACCATGCTGCAGCAGCTATTGCGGCCGCAGGTATAGGTGTTTTTGCGTGGAAAGGGCAAACACTTGATGAGGCTGACTGGTGTATTGAGCAGACTTTATTCTTTGGTAGCGCAGATCGCAGTCTGAATATGATTCTTGATGATGGTGGCGATCTTACAAATATGGTATTCGACAAGTACCCTGAATTGATCCAACACGTTAAAGGTCTTTCTGAAGAAACAACTACAGGTGTGCATCGCCTTTATGAAAGAATGGAAAGGGGAACTTTACCTGTTCCGGCAATTAACGTGAACGACTCCGTAACTAAATCTAAATTCGATAACAAATATGGTTGCCGCGAAAGTCTGGTTGACGCCATTCGTCGCGCTACCGATGTTATGATGGCCGGCAAGGTTGCTGTTGTTGGTGGATATGGTGACGTTGGTAAAGGTTCTGCTGATTCATTAAGAGGAGCAGGTGCTCGTGTAATCGTTACCGAAATAGATCCTATCTGTGCGCTGCAAGCTGCTATGGATGGATTTGAAGTTAAGAAGATGATTGATGCAGTTAAAGAAGCTGATATTATTGTAACGGCTTCCGGTTGTCGTGATCTTATTACTGAAAAACATTTCAGATTAATGAAAGACAAAGCGATCGTGTGCAATATTGGTCACTTCGATATTGAAATCGACATGGCATGGCTGAATGCCAGCTATGGTAGAACAAAAGACACCATCAAGCCGCAGGTTGATAAATATACTATCGATGGAAAAGATGTAATTGTTCTTGCTGAAGGACGCCTTGTAAACCTTGGCTGCGCAACGGGACATCCTTCATTTGTAATGAGTAATTCTTTCTCAAACCAAACGCTAGCTCAAATTGAACTTTGGACCAATGTTGGTAAATATGAAAATAAGGTGTACGTGTTACCAAAACATCTTGACGAAAAAGTAGCAAGATTGCACCTGAAAAAAATCGGAGTGGAACTTGAAGAGTTGACTCCCGCTCAAAGTCAGTACCTGGGCATTCCCAAAGAAGGTCCATATAAGCCTGACCACTACCGTTATTAATCACTACCTTTTTAAAGGTGAATAAATAGATACCCGGTTCGATTCCTCGGACCGGGTTTTTTATTTCATCGATTAATAGAAAAAAATACTTAGACGAGGTTATTTTTTGATTAACATGCGAGGGATATTTTCAAATCTTAATTTTCAAACGCTAATTTAGTATTACTATACAACCCGTTTCATGCAGGAAGAAGTATTGATTCAAATCAGCAACAAGATTAAGGAAGTTCGAAAGCAAAAGAAGATTACTGTGCAGGGTTTAGCGAGCCAGGCACAGGTGAGCAAAGGTTTGATTTCGCAAATAGAAAACAATCGAACAGTCCCATCCTTACTGGTATTAATGAATATCATTCAATCACTTAATCTTGATCTGAATGATTTTTTTAAGGACATTGAACATCATAAACGATCTTCTCAGAAAGTCCTTCTCAGAAAGAATAAAGAATACCAGGTATTTGAAAAAGAATCAGCTAAAGGATTTCTTTACAAGAGAATATATACCCACAATTTGCAGGGTATACCTATCGACATTGTGCTGCTGGAACTCAAGCGGGGCGCGAAAAGAAACAAAGCAGTGCGTACAGATGCATACGAATATAAGTTCCTCATCAAAGGGAAAATTGAATACACTATCGGAGATAAAAAGCATATTCTCCAGGAAGGAGATTCATTATTTTTTGATGGAAGAGTGGAACATAAACCTGCAAATATTGGCACTTCAGAAGCATTATTATTAGTAGTGTATTTCTTCCTCACCGACGGTAAAAAGTAAATTCCCAATTTTATTTTTTCGTAATTCTGGCCATATATTTTGTGGTCCAGCCAATCATTGGAGGAATGGCTAAGGCAATTATTTTTTTAAAACGCTGCACAGGTACTCAATTTGTGCAAAAACTCCCGCAACCGTATGCGTAAATAAAGTTTAGTATTTGTTAACTATTTCATAATACTTGGTTTAAATTTAAGTTACTTGACGCTCTGAATTTCACTAATTAATTACCCAGCAAAATAACTGTTTATGAAACCAGTCATTAAATTCCTGCGGCCGGCAGTCCTTTGTTGCCTGGCCCTTGTTTTTGGTTGGAACCTGGCTATGGCACAAACTCAGGTGAGTGGTACCGTTAGGGATTCAACAAATTCACCCATCTCGGGTGTATCAGTTCTTGTAAAAGGAACAAAAAATGGAACCAGCACAGATAAGTCTGGTCACTTTAGTATTAATGCACCTGCAAACGGAACTTTAGTTCTCAGTTTTGTAGGATATGAAACGCAGGAAATTGCGATTGACGGAAGACAAGATCTCAGTGTGCAACTCCAAAGCTCTGCAACAAAATTGACAGAAGTTGTTGTGACCGCACTTGGTGTTAGAAAAGAAACGAAAAAGATCGGCTACTCCGTTCAGGAAGTGAAAGGAGAAGATCTTGTAAAAGCAAGAGACCAGAATCCAATTTCAGGTCTCACTGGCAAAGTTGCCGGTCTATCAGTAGGACCTTCTGCAGAGCTTCTTCGTAAACCAACAGTGATTTTGAGAGGTAATGAAATCTCTCTTTACGTTGTAGATGGTGTACCTATCAGTTCGGACACATGGAATATCAGTCCGGATGATATTGAGTCTTACACCGTTCTTAAAGGACCCACAGCTGCCGCACTTTATGGCAGTCGGGCGCAATATGGTGCCATCCTTATCACAACAAAAAAAGGCGCCAAAGCAAAAGCCCGCGGATTCACAGTGGAATTCAATTCAAGTAATGTGGTAGATAAAGGATTTCTCGCTTTTCCAAGAGTACAGTATGAATATGGTCCTGGGGAAAACCAACTTTATGCATTTGGTGATGGTAAAGGCGGTGGTTTAAATGATAATGATTATGATGTATGGGGACCAAAATTTCAGGGCCAATTGATTCCACAATATGATGGACCAGTTGATCCCAATCAGGATTATGTAACTACTTTTCCGGGAGGCCAGCAATGGCATGGAATTATTAAACCAACTCCATGGGTTGCTCGTGGCACAAACAACCTCGATCGCTTTTTGCGCACAGGATTTCAAACCACAAATAACCTATCTCTAAGCGCAGCAGGAGATAATTACAACATGCGTTTTTCACTCTCCCAATCCTATCAGCAAAGTATCATTCCTAATATGGAGCTCAACATTACCAACTTCAATATGTATGGCTCCTATAATATCAGTAAGAAATTCAAAATTGATGCGAATCTGAATTTCAACAGGCAGTATACTCCAAACTTCCCCGATGTTGATTATGGTCCAAACAGCTTATTATATAATATCGCTGTATGGACTGGTGCAGACTGGGATGTGGATGCTCCGGATATCAAGGGAATGTGGCAGCCTGGTAAAGTTGGTACTCAATCTATTTTTGCAGAGTACCAGCGTTACCATAATCCATGGTTCATGGTGAATGAATGGTTGCGCGGACATTACAAAAATGATATCTACGGATATGTTTCCGGTAACTATAAATTCAATGACCACTTAAATGTAAACCTCCGCACGCAAGTGACAGGTTATGATTTATTGAGGACAGAAAAAATGCCATTCTCAGCTCACCCTTATGGTCGTGAAGAAAACCAGGGTGATTACAGAGAAGACAGAAGAAATCTCTTTGAGAACAATACTGACCTTCAGTTGAATTTTAATTATACAGTTAAGAACTTCCTGAACCTGTCAGGATTAGTTGGAGGTAATGCGAGACTATTCTCTTATAATTCAAACTGGACTTCTACTGATTACATGAACGTTCCTGAAGTTTATAGTTTCAGTAATTCCAAGAACCCTATCCAGGCAAGCAGTTTTTATTCTGATATGAGAGTATATAGCGCTTATTATTCTTTGGACGCATCTCTTGGAAAATACGCTACAATTTCTGCAACAGGTCGTGTAGATAAATCATCTGCTCTTCCAAAGAGTCATGATAGCTATTTTTACCCCAGCGTGTCAGCAGCCTCTGTAATTACTGATTATATTCATTTACCAGAATTTATTTCATTCCTGAAAGTACGCGCTTCGTTTGCCGCAGTACATGGTGATGCAACTTCTGCTACAGTTGGCGTAGCACCATACAATACCATCACTGCATTCGGAGCAGGTCCATCCGGGACTTCTTTGTATGATTATCCATTGGGCTACGGTAATAATTATTTAAGCCCTTATGGTGGTCCGGATTATTCACTGGTTGCCGTTTATTCAACAAGCAAACCTTATAATAATCAGACAGCAGCATATTATACCAGCAATCTTTACGATCCAAACATCAAACCATTCAATCGCGTAAGCTATGAAGGTGGTTTTGATGCTAAATTTTTACACAATCGTTTAGGATTTAGCGCTACTGCATTCCAATATATAGATGGCCCACAAATTCTTCAAAACCCAATCTCATCTGCAACCGGATATGATTACTATTATATCAATGGATTGAAGACGAAGAAAACCGGTATTGAACTTTCATTGATGGGTACTCCTTACAAATCCAGAACAATCGCATGGGATGTGTTAGTGAACTGGTCGACTTTCCAGGACAAATATGAAGAACTGCCTCCTGGACAGGATGTTTATGCAACTTTCTTTCATAAAGGAGATCGCGTTGACAAATTCTACAGTGGGGCATTTGTTAGGACAACTGAAGGCCAAATTATTAACGATGACGCAGGCAAACCACTCTCAAACCCAAGTCCGCGTTTTCTTGGATATTTGAATGCAGATTATGCATGGAGCATCTACAATAAAGTAAGTTGGAAGCAATTGACACTTGGTTTCCAGTTCGACGGTAGTGTTGGTGGTGTTACAACAGACTATATGCACAACAAGACCATGCGCGGTGGAAGAAATATCGAAACTGTTTCAGGTGCATTGGGAGCTGCCAGATCAGATGATAACGACCATGCTGGCGATATTAGCGCGAATCCATTCCCTGGATCGTACGTTGGTGAAGGTGTTGTCGTATCTAATGGTGTTCCAATTAATTTTGATCAGTATGGAAATATCGTTAACTACAAAGACCTGCAATTTGCACCTAATACTCAGGTTACTCACGTGCAGGACTATGTAAGTAAATATTATGGAATTGCAGAAGCAAACCTGATGAGCAAAACTTTCGCGAAACTGCGTGAGGTTACCATTAGTTATGACTTCCCATCCAAATGGCTTTCTGGATCATTTATCAATAAAGTAACTGTTTCATTTGTTGGCAGAAACCTGATCTACTTCTATAAAGACTCTCGTTTCAAAGATGTGGATCTGGATCAATACAATTATAGAACCGGCGGAACACAACTACAATCTCCAACAACCCGCAGGTATGGATTTAATTTCAATGTTGTATTCTAAACTGATAAACTTAACAAAATGAAAAAGTTAATCTATATATCACTTGTTGCAGTTACGGTTACCGTACTTGCACCGGGTTGTAAAAAATCATTTGATGATTTATATTCAAACCCCAATAAGGCAACAGATGTTCCTCCCAATCTTTTGTTGAATGGAGTGTTATATGATATGTATGACGCCCCTTACAGCGATTACGAAAAATGGGATCAATATTTCATCATTAATTACGACTATTACGGTAACAACCGTTATGATTTTGGAGCGGGCGCCTCTTATTATGGTACACTTAAAAACGTGACCAAAATGGAAGAAGAAGCTGTGAAGATTAATTCTCCTGCAGTAAACCCATACGAAGCTCTCGCTAAATTTTTCAAAGCTTACTTCTTTACTAAGATGAGTTTGGAAATGGGCGATTTGCCAATGACAGAGGCCTTGCAGGGCGCAGCCAACCTTCAACCAAAATATGATGCGCAAAAGGACATTTTTATCCAGGCATTTAAATGGCTCGACAGTGCCAACACTGACATGGCTCAAATGGTTGCCGCAGGTAATTATATTCTTACCGGAGATTTTTATTTCAATAATGATCTTTCCAAATGGCAAAAAGTAGTAAACACTTACAGGCTGCGGATGCTAATTGAGTTGAGCAAAGTTTCCGGAGATGCAGAATTAAATGTACCTGGACAATTCGCGATGATCCTGAACGACCCTGACAAATATCCTATCATGGAGAGCATGGATGATAATCTCACGTTCCAGTTCACTTATCCAACTAATACTTACCCGAACAATCCAGGCAACTTTGGATTCGATGCATTGCGTTATAATTGTTCTGCAACTTACTTGGGACTTCTTACACAATTGAAAGATCCAAGAGTATACGTAACATCGGAACCAGCTACCGCACTAGTTTCCGGCGGACTCAGTCCAACTGATTTCAATGCATTTGTTGGTGCAAGTCCTGGAGAAGACCTGGGTACCATGTACATCAAAGCAAACAGTGGCCAATACTCTTTGATCAATCGCAAGCATTATTATGATACCTATGTTGGTGAGCCGAGTATTCAGATCGGTTATCCTGAACTGTTATTAAATATTGCAGAAGCAATTAATCGTGGTTGGGTACCGAACGGGCCTTTGGGTGATGCAGAGGCACATTATCAGGCAGCTATTAAAGCATCAATGGCATACTATTCAATTCCTGAGTCAGGTGCATTCAATGTTTACTTCCTCCATCCTGGAGCAAGCCTTGGTACCTATGATACTTATTCTGTGAATTTTGATTTCCCTACTTATTACAATCAGGCAGCAGTTAAGTATTCAGGCAATAATGCAAATGGGTTAAATCAAATTCTAACTCAGAGATATCTGGCACTGTTCCGTCATTCAGGATTAGAATCTTATTTCTGCTATCGGCGCACAGGTGTTCCTACATTCACAACCGGTCCTGGTACTGGAAATAGTGAGAGAATAGCGTGGCGGTTTCAATATACCGGCTCCGAAAAATCTGCAAATACAGATAATTACGAAGCTGCTTTGCAAAGCCAGTATGGTGGCATTGATGATATCAATGGTGTGATGTGGATATTGAAATAATTTAAACTTTTCTTTAATGCTATGGCGCGCAAACGCCATAGCATTTTTCCTACTTCATTGTGACTCAATTTTCTTCGGCCATTACAAGAATTTAATATTCGCGATCGCGAATTGATGTTTACATTCGCTGAACTTTTTTAGTATTTATAAACATCGAAAAATGACGAATCCTGGAACTAATTCTTTTTCTGTAAACAACAAGACTTATAATCTTCCCAATAAACCCATCGTAGTAATTTGTGTTGACGGGTCCGCTGATGAATATTTTGATACCACAATATCTTTCGATAGAATGCCCGTGGTAAAGAAAATGGGGAAGTCGGGATACCGTGGAATGGTTCGCGGTGCTTTGCCTTCTTTTACCAATGTAAATAATTCCTCAATAGTTACCGGCGTTCCACCTTCCATCCACGGAATCAGTGGTAATTTCTTCTATGATGCTGACAAGGATGTGGAGGTTATGATGAATTCGGCTGAGTATCTACGTGCAGAAACCATACTAGCGGCGGCAGCAAATGCCGGTAGAAAAGTTGGAGTGGTTACAGCTAAAGAAAAATTAAGAGATATTCTTTCCTACAAATTAAAGGGCGTTGCATTCTCTGCCGAAAAAGCAAATCTCGCTAAAAAAGAAACCCACGGAATTGACGATGTTGAAAATATAGTTGGCTATAAAACCCCTCAAATTTACAGCGCAGATGCAAGCCTGTTTGTTTTGCGCGCGGGAGTAGCACTTCTCGAAAAAGGACTGGCTGATTTTTTATACCTCTCACTCACTGATTACATGCAACATACTTATAGTCCGGAAAAAGAAGAATCCCTTGCATTTTACGAAGCAATGGACAAAGAAATTGGCAGACTGATTGACGCTGGCGCCATAGTTGGAGCGACTGCAGATCATGGAATGAATGCCAAAGTGAAAGAAGATGGCTCACCGCATGTTTTATTTGTTGAAGATATGCTGGAACAAAAATTCGGGAAAGGATTTAGGGTGATTTGTCCGATTACTGACCCATACGTAAAACACCACGGTGCACTTGGATCTTATGTAGTGGTTCATGTAGACGACAAACAAAATATCAATGAAATCAAAAACTGGCTCGCAGCACAGTCTGGCATAACCGAAGTTTATGAAAAAGAAATGGCTGTTCAAATTTTGGAACAACCAGCTGACCGTACTGGGGATCTTGTAGTATTATCTGCGAGAGATGTTGTATTAGGAAGAAGACCACAGTACCATGATTTGAGTGCACTGGATGGAACGTTGCGGTCTCATGGCGGGCGCTATGAGGAAATGGTTCCTATGATATTGTCACATCCACTAAATGCTGCCTACAGAAGAAAGGCTGAATGTGATCCAAGGAATTTTGACATATTCGATTTTACTATTAATGGAACGCATTAAGGCGTTCCCAAAATATTACTATGAATCCCCAATCAACGTCTGATGCTGCCCATGCCAGCAATGGCACGACCATCCAAGCAATTTCTGCAACTTGCTATATCGCCGGAGAGCCTATTAAATCTTCCCAGGTCTTAGAAGTGAGAAGTCCCTATGATCGTAGACTCGTAGGCACCGTAACACTTGCAAACGCTTCTCATACCAATCAGGCTATTGAAGCCGCACTTAAAGGAGGCAGGAAACTGAACAGGTACGAACGGTATAGCATACTCGAAAAAGCAAGGCAAATTTTAGTTGAAAGAAAAGAAGAATTCGCACAGGTCATCAGTGCGGAATCCGGACTAGCTATTCGCGAAGCCAGGTATGAAGCTGGTCGTGCGCACGATGTACTAATGTTTGCTGCGATTGAAAGTCTTAAAGATGACGGACAAATTTTTTCCTGCGATATTTCACCTACAGGAAAACCAAGAAAAATTTTTACACTTCGGGAACCTTTATCTCTCGCCGTTTGCATCACTCCGTTTAATCATCCGCTAAACCAGGTGGTTCATAAAATTGCACCGGCAATTGCTACAGGAACTCCGGTTATTTTGAAACCATCAGAAAAAACTCCGCTTACTGCAATTAAAATTGCGGAAGTATTGTACGAAGCGGGGCTTCCAGGTTATATGCTGAGTGTGTTATTGGGACCTACAAACGAAATCGCAGAACCATTAGTTAAAGATCCCAGGGTAGATATTGTTTCATTTACTGGAAGCGTTCCGGTTGGAAAGAGAATTGCATCAACTGCAGGGTATAAAAAAGTAATTCTTGAGTTGGGCGGGAATGATCCAATCATTATTATGGATGATGCAGATATGGATACTGCAGTTTTGTTAGCCGCTGAAGGTTCATTTCGCAATAGCGGACAAAGATGCACTGCAGTGAAGAGAATTTTAGTTCATGAGAAAATAGCAGATGCTTTCACAAAAAAATTAGTTGAAAAAGCAAAAGAATATACCTGCGGAGATCCGGCAGATCCGGAGACCAAAGTAGGAACCGTAATTGATGAGGCTGCTGCTATTTACCTTGAAGATGTAGTGAAGAAATCTGTTGAGCAGGGTGC
>PSRI01000273.1 GCA_003175935.1 Bacteroidota bacterium | reverse complement strand
AGCTGCAGGTAATAAATATCTTTTCCGTTTTGATATCCCTTCTTTTCAAGTTCTTCAATCAGGCTCATGGTATCATCAATGGAATCAATAATTCCATTTTGATTTCTATCCATCACTTCATCCATGGTCCCGGTTTCAAAGAAAAATTTTTGTCCTGCATGAAAATTTCCTTTGCGAATCTGTGCATGCATGATCCTGTCAGAATCTTCTACATAACCATCATCCAAACCCCGGGTCCTCCACCAAAGCGAACCACTAAAAACTCCTGCAGTTTTGAATTGGTCCGGATAATTCCAAACAATATCAAGAGCCATCAATCCACCTAGAGAAAATCCGGCGAAAGCTTTTTCCCTGAATCCGGCAATTTTATATTCAGTATAAATGAATGGAATCAATTCTTCAAAAATGAATCTGGTATAATCCGCGGCCTTGGCTCCTCGCCCTTTATAATCTAATTGAGATGCGGTGCCATATTCCATTTTGCGCTCGGTACCCGCATGAATCCCTACGGCAAGTATGGGTTCCAGGGCAGATCCCTGGTAACATTCTTCGAGCATTTCAGTAAGCCCGAGTTCTTCCATATTTTGACCGTCATTTATTAGGAGCAGGTTCATCTGGTCAGGGCGATTCACATTGGTTGGAAGATAAAAATCAACCAATACTTCGCGTCCCAGGAAAGCAGAAGGCAGGGTCTTGTTTTCTACGAGTACTTTCTCCAACTTTATCACAGACATATCGTCAAATATAACGGAAAAGACTTAATATAAATTTCACGGAAGCTTATATATAAAATCCCTGAATACGAATTTGTTTATTCAGTTGGAAAAAAATAGATTTGAAATACGCAGCCAGAATTCATGAGAGAAGAATATCACAAATGGTACTCGCCTTCCATAGGAATGGATATTGAAATGCTTGTTTTTGGTCATGCAGGATTGCCCCTGATTCTATTTCCTACCTCCAGGGGAAAATATTACGAGAACAAAGACCGGGGAATGATTGATGCGGCCCAGTGGTTCCTCAATGAAGGAAAAGTAAAAATTTATTGTCCCGACAGCATCGATGCATTTAGCTGGTACAACAGGAGCGTTGATCCTGCCACAAGGGTTTACAATCACACTTGCTACGATCGCATGCTAATTACGGACGTGGTATCGCGTGCTCAAAATGAATGCAGCACGCACTTTATCGCTACGGCCGGGGCTAGTTTTGGTGGATATCATGCAGTAAATTTTGCTTTCCGCTATCCTGGAGTTGTGAGGTATTGCTTTAGCATGAGTGGTATATTCGACATTAGAAGATTCATGGACGGATATTATGACGACAATGTCTACTACAATAACCCTGTGGATTTCATTCCTGGAAACAATGATGAAAACCTTTGGAAAATGGGTATTGTACTGGGCACAGGAGAACATGATATCTGCCGTGGCGAGAATGAACAATTAAGCAGTATATTAGATAATAAGAATATAAGACATTGGCTCGATGTCCGTCCCAATGCTACCCATGACTGGCCTTTGTGGAAGCAGCTGTTTCCCCATTATCTGTCATTGATCAGTTGAAAGTGCACCGATCTGTTAGCCCAATCATGAAATCGATAAAAATGAACCATGGAAAAATCCATGCGTGATTGATTCACTCAAAAAATTAGAGTCATGAAAAAAATAGGAATTCTCCACGGAAAAGAAAGATCGTTTCCTCTCGCAATTGTTGACAGAATTAATAGTAAAAAAGTAGATGGTATTGTTGCTGAACAGGTGAAAATTGAAAAAGTGGCCCAGGGAGAATCCAGCGGTTATGCAGTTATCATCGACAGGATTTCGCAGGATGTTCCCTTCTACCGTGCTTTTTTAAAAAATGCAGCAATCAGTGGAACGGCTGTAATCAATAATCCTTTTTGGTGGAGTGCTGATGAAAAATTTTTCAATAATGCTTTAGCCACTAAAATCGGAGTGCCTGTACCCAAGACCGTTATACTTCCGTCAAGAGATCTTCCATCAGATACTTCAGATGAATCCTTCTCGAATCTGGCATATCCACTCGATTGGGATGGGATTTTTAAATATGTGGGATTCCCTGCCTACATGAAACCATTTGCAGGAGGTGGATGGAAAAATGTTTACAAACTCACCAGCATGAAAGATTTTTTTGAGAAGCATGCTGAGACCGGACAGTTAGTAATGTTATTACAGGAAGAAATTGTTTTCGAGGAATATTACAGATGCTATTGTATCGGAGGAAAATATGTACGCATCATGCCCTACGAGCCACGCAACCCACACCATTTGCGGTATGTGAGTGATTTCAAACCATCTCCGGAAAGATATAAACTGATGCACGATATCGTTCTTGCCATCAATAAATATCTCGGATATGATTTCAACACCGTTGAACTCGCAGTCCGCGATGGCGTTCCATATGCAATTGATTTTTGCAACCCGGCCCCGGATGCAGATAAGGCAAGCGTGGGCGAAGAAAATTTTGAATGGGTTGTTGAAACCGCAGCTAACTATGCTATTGAAAGGGCCCAATCAAGTAAGGAAGGCCTTGATAATCTCACCTGGGGGGAATACATAAGACGTAGTGCCAACAAACAAAAATTGGCCTAATAATAAATTGTCGACGATTTTAAATAAATAATTTCTAATTATACCATATGGCCAGTTTGAACTATAAGCATTTTACACTGGGAGTGGAGGAAGAATATATGGTTATCGATCCACAAACCCTGGAACTAAAAAGCCATGAACAAAAAATAGTTACTGAAGGGCAAAAAGTGATCAAAGACAAAGTGAAAGCGGAAATGCACCAGGCTGTTGTGGAAGTGGGCACAGATATTTGCCAGGACATCGACGAAGCATATAATGACGTTGCCTTACTTCGAAAAACAATCGGATCCATTGCCCATGACTTGGGATTTGCAATGGGCGCAGCAGGAACACATCCATTCAGTCATTGGGAAAGCCAGTTAATTACTGACCATGCGAGATACCATGAAATTGTAAATGAAATGCAGGAAGCTGCCAGGAGTAATCTCATTTTTGGTCTGCATGTTCATGTGGGAATGGAAAGCCGGAGAATGGCTGTTCATATTGCAAATTCCGCCCGATATTTTCTTCCCCATGTTTTTGCGCTGAGTACCAATTCACCTTTTTGGGAAGGAAGACTTACCGGTTTCAAATCGTTCCGCACAAAAGTATTCGACAAGTTCCCACGTACAGGCATACCTGATCATTTTGAGAGTATCGAAGCCTACGACAACTACGTGAATCTTCTCATAAAGACCAATTGCATTGATAATGCAAAAAAAATCTGGTGGGACCTGCGGGTGCATCCATTTTTCAACACGGTTGAATTCAGGATCTGTGATGTTCCGCTCACCGTTGATGAAACTATTGCCATCACGGCTTTATTTCAGGCCATTGTTGTAAAACTGTATAAACTCCGCTCGCAGAACATGAATTTCATTCAGTATTCGCGTGCTCTTGTCAATGAAAATAAATGGAGGGCCAGCAGATACGGACTCGATGGAAGAATGATTGATTTTGGAAAAGAGGAAGAAACAAATACCCGTGTATTAATTTATGAGCTTTTGGATTTTGTTGATGATGTTGTTGATCATGTGGGCTCAAGGCACAGGCTTGCTTATGTTCAAAAAATTATGGAACACGGAACCGGTGCCGATCGTCAACTTGCTGTTTACGATCAAACCAAGAACCTGGGTTCCGTGGCAGAGTATATTGCGCAGCAGTACCTCGCAGGCATCTAGGGTTGAATGTTGATGGTTGATGGTTGAATGTTTGTTGAATGTTAAATGTTTCTTGTTAAAGAATTTGGGCTTTGGCAAGATTGATTTTTCTAACTACACAGTACTAACTGGTCAATACTTTTTCTTTGCAACTTAGCTTCTGCGCGCGAAATTATTTGCCAATTTCATTGAGGAATGTAATCACACCAGGAAAGAAATGTTCCTGATCATCCCAAAAACAAAGATGGCTTCCATTTGGACAATATAAATATCGCCCATTCTTTACCATTTCGCTTTGTCTTTTCATGTCTTCAGGATCCATAGTGTCGTATTGTGCGCCGATCATTAGTGTAGGAACCGTAATATTTTTTATATCGTTCCATCGATCCCAGGTCAGTAAGCGGCCCCCAACTTTAAATTCACTTGGGCCCTGCATCATCACGTACACATCCGGATTCAAATGTTTGAAACTTCTCATTACGGGTTCCGGCCATTTTCCCCAGGGAAATCTGCATAAATGCTGGGTGTAATATTCATTGTATACAAGATTTTGATAAGTAGGATTTTCAAAATCTCCTTTTGCTTCATAGGCCATCAAAGAATCAACAAGCGATTTCCGCATTTTACTTCTCAACACTTTATTATAAGCTTCATACCTGGGAATACTTGCCTGCATATTTGAAACAATTAATCCCTTTAGATTATCCTGGTATTTCAATGCATATTCCATGGCGAGCAATCCTCCCCATGAATTGCCAAACAAAAAGAAATTATCTTTCGTGAGATTGAGCGCCTTCCTCACCTGTTCCACTTCTTCTACAAATCGCGGAGTTGTCCAAAGACTACTGTCCTTAGGCTGATCAGAATAATAAGAACCTAATTGATCGTATTCATAAAATTCAATTCCTGCTTTTGGAAAAAAACTTTCGAAGCATTCCAGATATTCATGGGTGAATGCAGGACCTCCATGCAATAGCAGAACTTTGATTTTTGGATTATTTCCAAACCGTTTTGTCCAAACTTTAAAATTGCCAACAGGAGTTTGTATAGGAATCATCTTAACCCCTCCAGCCTGCACTCCGGAATCTGGTACGTTCAAATAGTCGCATACTGGCGATTGAGATTGCGAAGCTTCAGGTGCGGGTTGTTTGGTTTGACAGGCAAAAAATGCAATTGCAATACTTAATACAAAGCAGATATTTTTGATTCTCATATGGACAATTTTGAGTGATGAATTTAGTACTTTTTACTTGTAAGATCGAAGGGAAATGCTTATTGGGCGGGGATTACAAAACATTCTCTTTCCACATACGTTAACAATTTATCTGAATCACAGGCAGGGTAGAAACAGCCAAATTCGGTAACTTTGCACCATGAAATCTAACGGGAAAAACCATATCAAAATCGCCATTTTAGATCTTTACGAAGGGCAGCCTAACCAGGGCATGAGATGCATTCGCGATATTATTAAATCTTATGGAGAGACGCATGGTATAAATATTGAATGGAAAGAATTTGAAGTAAGAAATGAATTGAATGTTCCTGATACTTCATTTGATGTATATATTTCAAGCGGTGGCCCTGGAATTCCTTTGGATTCCGAAGGTTCAGAATGGGAAAGGAAATACTTCAACTGGCTGGATTCAATCGAAGCCTGGAATAATGATGCGGCTAAACCTCACAAGAAATTCGTTTTCTTCATCTGCCATTCATTTCAACTTGTATGCAGGCAAATAGGCCTGGCTAAAGTTAGCAAGAGAAAATCCACTGCATTTGGTGTGTTCCCCATCCACCTTCTTCACAGTGGAAGAACTGAGCCTGTTTTTGACGGACTTCAGGACCCTTTTTATGTGGTGGATAGCAGGGATTACCAGGTTATTTCGCCTGATCCAGTACGTATGAAAGAGCTGGGAGCAAAAATGCTTTGTATTGAAAAAGATCGACCACATGTTCCGTTGGAAAGAGCTGTAATGGCGATTCGTTTCAACGAGTATATGATCGGAACTCAATTTCATCCCGAGGCTGATGCTGTTGGCATGAGTATGTATCTTCAAAGAGAAGATAAGAAACAAAGCGTCATTGAAAATCACGGGGAAGCCAAATGGGCTTCAATGATTGAACAACTCAACGATCCTGATAAAATTCTTTGGACCTACGCTCATATTCTACCTAATTTTTTGAGTCAGGCTATAGAACAATTTCAACTTGTTGAAGCCTAGAAGAGCATTTCATTCGCCTTTTCGGAAACCGCATTTGGTCTGGAGACTTTCGTATCTTCCAGTATAAATAAATATGCATGGTTCCGGAATTGCGTCGCGACTTCAACGCCAAATTTGAAATTGATAAGTATAATGCATTCGTAAAGGATTTGCACAGTTTGCATCCAGGCGCAATTGAATTTAGAATTGCAGAAACTCCTGTTTTTGTAGATAGCGCCTTCACAAAAAAAATGCTGGATGCCTGCGAACACATCATTGATGTAATTGTGGATCCCAAATTCAAATCACTTACAGATCGTGCCATTCCAAAGGGAGAGTTTGTACCGGGTGAATCTCCAAAGAGTCATATGATTGCTTTTGACTTTGGTGTTTGCATCAATTCACAAAAAGAACTCGAACCTCAGCTTATAGAAATGCAGGGCTTTCCCACCCTTTTTGGATTCCAGGTTTTTTACCCTGAATTGCTCAGAAATTATTTTGATATTCCTTCTAATTATAGTCATTATCTCAATAGCTACACGAAGGAAACCTATATTCAAATGCTTAAGCGATTACTAGTGGGCAGTACTCCGGTAGAAAATGTAATCTTGCTTGAAATAAAACCGCACGAACAAAAAACAAGGATTGATTTTTATTGCACACAGGATTATCTCGGGATTGAACCCGTCAATATTATGGACGTTACAGGTGAAGGAGATAAGCTGTATTACATGAAGGATGGGAAGAAGACTGAGATAAAAAAAATTTACAATCGTGTCATCTTCGATGATTTAAAAGCACAACGTGAAAGTTTGGGCAATATTATCGATATCACCAAAGAGTGGGATGTAAAATGGATCCCGCATCCAAACTGGTTTTATCGAATTAGTAAATTCACACTTCCATTTATCAAGCACCCATATGTACCACAAACATATTTTCTAAATGAGGTTAAGAAGATACCTTCTGATCTCGAGAATTATGTACTGAAACCTCTTTTTTCATTTGCGGGTCAGGGTGTGGTGATTGATCTCACGAAAGAAGATTTGGAAAATATAAATGATCCTGAGAATTGGATTTTGCAAAGGAAAGTAAAGTATGCTGATGTTATTAAAACGCCCGATGAACCAGCTAAGGCGGAAATCAGGTTGATGTATGTATGGCCCGACAATGAACCACGGCCACATGCTGCAATTAATCTGGCGCGATTGAGTAAGGGGAAAATGATTGGAGTGAGATATAATAAGGATAAAGAATGGGTAGGTGGAAGTGTTTGTTATTTTGAGAAATAATTAAAAAAAATAGGGAGCAGGATCTATTCCGGCTCCCTGAATATATAATTGATCAGCCAGGTGTGCAATCAAAAATTATGAGGTGAAATCATCTTGCATGATTAGATATTTTGGCCTGAAAAATATCCATTATATCTATAAACAATTTTATGCCAACTTGTAGTTTTGTTCGAATTAAAAGCAGATGAATTGTTAAAATCCTGAAGCTTATTTAATACGAATACTCTTTCTACTTATATTTCTTTTGCTTTCTTCTTGGAAAAAATTCCACATCAAGCAATGCAGCAACAAATTGTGTAAGGCCTTCCCCATTCTGCGCCCTTTCTTTCATGGCATCGTTTTGATCGTAATAGTGGTATTAATCACTAAATATTTTCAGTCATGAAATCAAAATCAAACCAGAAGCCGGGCGTTTCCTCCAATGATCATACTCAAAAAAATGATCAGGGAAACAGAGAGAGACAGAACAAAAATTCTGGCAATTCACAAAACAAAAGTGGCAAAACCAGGATGAGTGAAGGTGGCGGTGGACAAAGCGAGCCCGAAGTGAACCCTCCTTCTCATCCTTCTGAGAAGAAATCAACCACTATGAAAAATCAGGGTTTATAATTAATAACACACCCCGTCGGACCGACGGGGTTTTTTGTATCCATATTTTACAATTGAATAACTTTAATGTGACTTAAGCCAAGATCAAAATATTAATAGAGTGTCAGAATCTAATCCAAAAGTACAACTACTCAAAATTGCGTATAGAGCATTTAATAATCGCAATCTTGCGGAGGCACTTCAAACGATGAAACCTGATGTAATTTGGCCTAATGGAATGGAAGGCGGTGTTGTATTGGGGCATGAAGGTGTCCGAAACTACTGGACCCGGCAATGGGGCATGATTGATCCGCATGTAGATCCAATAGCATTTACAAAATCAGACGACGGCAAAATAATAGTAACCGTTCATCAGGTCGTTAAGGATTTGGACGGTAAAGTAATTCTCGATCAGCAGGTAACGCACACTTATAGCTTCGCAAACGGACTCATTTCATCAATGGAAATTGGAAATTAATTTGGAAAGAAAGAACGCCACTCCTCCTCTCGCTGTTTTGAGCGAAGGAAATTTCCATAACTTTAAAATCCATCAGGAAGCCTTCCTCATTAATCACAACAAAAAATAATTAAACGAATTGCCATGAAACCAAAGAATCCCTCTCAAACTACAAATGGAAGACGAAAATTTATAAAGAATCTCGCGCTTGCCGGGGCAGGCGTCTACATTGTTCCCAGGCATGTTCTGGGTAAAGGATTTGTTGCGCCAAGTGATAAACTTCTCATTGCAGGTGTTGGAGGGGGTGGCAAAGGTGGAGATGATATCCGACATTTTGCACAAAAAAGCAATGCAGAAATTGCATTCATTTGTGATGTAGACGACCGCCAGGCGGCAGATTCGATTAAGAAATTTCCGAAAGCAAAATATTATCATGACTGGCGCGAAATGTTCGACAAAGAATCAAAAAATTTTGATGCAGTCTCTGTAGGTATTCCCGATCACAATCATGCTATTGTTGCCTTCCATGCCATGCAATTGGGGAAACACGTGTATGTTCAAAAGCCATTGACTCACGATATAGATGAAGCCCGAATACTAACAGACGCGGCTAAGCGATATAAGGTAGTTACCCAGATGGGCGATCAGGGTTCGTCAAATGATGGGGTGAGAGTTCTCAGAGAATGGTATGATGCAGATATTATTGGAGATGTTCACACTGTTTATTGCTGGACCAATCGCCCCGTATGGCCCCAGGGGATTTCCTGGCCAACAGATAAGCCACCGATTCCGGAAGGATTAAATTGGGATCTGTGGTTAGGCACAGCTCCTCAAAGAGAATATGAAAATAATGTAGTGCCGTTTAACTGGAGAGGTTGGTGGGATTATGGTACCGGGGCGCTCGGAGATATGGGATGCCATATTATCGGCCCCGTATTTAAAGTGCTTGAACTTGGTTATCCTACCGAAGTGAATTGCAGTGCGAGTACCATTTATTCAGGCAATTTTCAAATGGCAAATTTCCCCGACAGCGGACCGGTTTCTTCATCAGTTCATTTTAAATACCTGGGTAAAAAAGGTCAAACCATAAAACTTCACTGGATGGATGGTGGAATCCAACCCGAACGCCCAGACGAACTCGGTGCAAACGAAACAATGGGGGATGGAGGAAACGGAGCGCTTTTCATTGGTACAAAAGGGAAAATGATGTGCGGGACTTATGGACTCAATCCTCAATTGCTTCCACTCTCAAAAACCAGGGAGACCAACCTACCACAAAAATATGCGCGCGTTCCTAATGGGGCAGAAGGCCATTACGGTCAATGGATCGACGCGTGCATTGCAGGTTACGGTAAAGCCGAAGTGGATTCTCCATTCGAAACTTATGCCGGGCCACTCACAGAATGTATCCTCATGGGCAACCTCGCTGTGAGAAGTTTTAATTATAGCGAACCGAGGAACGGAGGCAGAGGATTCAGTTATCCGGGAAGAGGAATTACTCTTCAATGGGACGGACCCAATATGAAAGTGACCAATTTCGACAGGGCAAATCAATTCGTGAAAAGACAATATCGCGATGGCTGGCCCGCTCTGAAATTCTAATTCTTTTTTATCAGTTTTTTACACAAATGAATCTCCAAAAAATAAAAATATTCAATGGTAAATTAATTCTGCCTAACAGAATTCTTCCAAATGGCACTGTGATTATTGAAGATGGAAAAATTTTATTTGCAGGAGAAGAAAATATTGAGACAGACGCAAATTTGAAAATAGATGCCCGGGGAAATTATATTTCTCCGGGCTTTATTGATATCCATATTCATGGCGGAGGTGGGCATGATTTTATGGATCAGGATAAAAAGGCGTTCCTGGAAATCGCAAAAATGCATGCAAAACATGGCACTACAGCAATGTCTCCTACAACACTTACGGCCGACAAAGAAAGTATATTAAAAAGCCTCAGGATTTATGAAGATGCCCGGGTCGAAAATAATACTGGTGCAGATTTCATAGGAATGCATCTCGAAGGTCCTTATCTCGCTATGAGCCAAAAAGGAGCTCAGGATCCTAAGTATATCCGTGACCCAAACCCGGATGAATATCGCGAAATTATTGATAGTTCAAAATCTGTTATTAGATGGAGTGCTGCTCCTGAATTGAGAGGCGCGCTTGAGTTTGGAAAATATCTCCATGCAAAAAAAATTCTTCCATCCATTGCGCATACAGATGCCATTTATGAAGAAGTTGAAAAAGCATTCGATGTGGGCTATACTCATATCACCCATCTATATTCCGCAATGTCAGGCATAACCAGGAGAAATGCTTTTCGTTATGCAGGTGTAATTGAGAGTGCATTCCTGATTGATGATATGACTGTTGAAATAATTGCCGATGGGATTCATGTTCCAGGACCTTTGCTCAAACTGGTTTATAAAATAAAAGGGGCGGATAAAATTGCCCTCATAACAGATGCAATGAGGGGCGCCGGAATGCCTCCTGGTCCAAGTATTCTCGGTGGCAGGCAAAATGGTGTGCCGGTAATTATTGAAGATGACGTGGCGAAATTGCCCGATAGAAGTTTTTTTGCTGGCAGTGTGGCTACTTGCGATCGCCTGGTAAGAAATATGGTAAAACTCGCGGATCTGCCCCTATACGAGGCAGTAAGGATGATGACATTAACTCCGGCTGCAATAATGGGAATCGAGAATGAGAAAGGCAGCCTGCAAAAAGGCAAGCATGCTGATCTTGTAATTTTTGATGATGAGTTTAATGTTGAGTGTACAATTGTTCGTGGTAATGTGATTTTCTCACGCCCTCCCATTCCTGCTTAAAACCTTTCTACAATTAAACCCAGGTAAAAGGATCTCCCGAGGGGATATGTGTGACCTTCATGTTTGGCAACTTGGCTTCCAGCCAGCTCTTCATCCACTGCATTCCCGGCTCTTCACTTACAGCATGTCCAAGAACCAGTAAAGATGTTTTCCCTCCTGATAATTTCATGTCGCGAATATATTCGCTGGTCTCCCATTCATTTAGCTCACCACAAATAAAAACATCAGGTTTCTCTTTCATTATCGTTTGCATTTGCGACCTCCCTCCTGCCGCTCCGGGTGAAATCGCAATTTTTTTACAAAGCTGATCCGGTTCTCCAATAATTTTCATTTTCGAGATGCCCAATTTTTTCTTCGATAGATCAACGATGTCTTTCAATTTCATTTCAGGCACAACGAATGAATGCGGATTATTTTTGTCGTAATATTTATCCCAACCTAAAGCTATCAGCACACCGATAAGCACTCCGTCCGGAACATGCGAATGAATATAGTCGTGACAGCGCCAAATCGCGATTTGATTCTTGTTTAGAAGATCTGCTTTATAGTTATAAACGGGATCCTTTTCTAACCAGTTTGTCTCATCATTATGGTTATAAAAACTGGGTTCATGGGCGATAATAAAATTGGCCTTAAGGTTTGCAGTTTTTCTGATGACATCAACCGTAGGCAACATTGTTGTAACAATACCGCTTACCTGCTGGTCAGGCCGGCCACATTTAATCGTATCTACAGTTTGCTTGTACGGAGCGCCAGGAATTTCAGATAAAAACAAATCAATAATTTCCTGAACCGTTACGGCACTCTTAGCGTGAGATTCCTGTTTCGAATTTAATGCGGCAGATTTTCCTATTACAGGAATTAGTCCAGAGCATGCAATGATTCCCTGTACAAATTTTCTTCGATTGATAATTTGGAAAAATCCTGAGTCCATTTAATTATTTTTTTTAAAAATAAACTTTCTTACGTTTTTTAAAAATTAGCACTTTTATCAGCAATTATTATTTGTCTACTGATACTTTTAATTATGATTTAGCAACAATTTTACCCTTATCTTAGTAAATAGCCTTTTTTTATTCCCATCTACTTCTTAAAACTGACCATCATGATAAATTATGTGAAGAAAGTCCTGGCTTTTATTTCCTTCTTATTCATTTTTATCAGAGTCTCATCCCAATCAAAATTAGATTCATTACTTCCTATCCGCGGATTTTGCATTGCTGCTCCTCATCCTTCAACTCTGGATTCGTTTGTGAATTTCATAAATACAGAACTGGCCTCATGCAAGGTAAATACTCTTGTCATTCGTTTTGATTACAATTATCAATACGAATCACATCCTGAGCTTACGGATACGCTTGCGCTTTCCAAAGACGATATGAAAAAAATAGTTCAGGCCTGTAAGCAAAATAATATTCGTATCATCCCTCAAATAAATTTGCTCGGCCATCAATCATGGGCCAATCGGCCGAATAAATTATTGAAGGCATACCCACAATTTGACGAAACTCCTCAGGTTTTAATGCCTGAAAAATATGTGTGGCCAAATTCAGATAATCTTTATTGTAAGAGTTATTGCCCCATGCATCCCGAAGTTCATAAAGTAGTTTTCGACGTGATTGATGAAATCTGCGATGTTCTTGAGACTAATGCATTCCACGCCGGAATGGACGAAGTTTTTTATTTAGGAGATGACAAATGTCCAAGATGTGCAGGAAGAGATAAAGCTGTGCTATTCGCAAATGAAGTGACAGAAATTAGAAATCATTTGGCAGAAAAAAACAGGGAACTCTGGATCTGGGGCGACAGGTTATTGGATGGAAAAGAAACGGGCCTGGGTATGTGGGAGGCAAGCTTTAACAATACACACCGGGCAGTCGATATGATCCCAAAAGACGTGATGATCTGCGACTGGCATTACGAAAGGGCAGATAAAACTGCAGTTTATTTTGCAATGAAAGGGTTTAGGGTGATTACTTGTCCATATAGAAACGGAGCCCTGGCACAAATCCAGGTAAATGATATGATCAACTGGAGAATGCAATCTTCTGGTGAGATGAAAGATCGATTCCAGGGAATGATGCAAACAGTATGGTCGGGCGTTAGTCCTTTCCTCGATGGATATTTTGGTAAAGCTAATCCATCTACAGATGGACTTTCTGCCTGGAATTGTTTTACTTCTATGTATTATTATATTGGTAAATTGAAATAACATTTTACAATTAAACCCGCCCTTACAACCATGACTACGCTCCCACGCAGACTTTCATCAATTGATGTTTTCCGTGCCATCACCATGTTGTTGATGATTTTTGTAAATGATTTGTGGTCGCTGCACGATATTCCAGGATGGCTTGAACACACTCATGCAAATGATGATGGAATGGGCCTGGCTGATACAATTTTCCCTGCGTTTTTATTTATTGTTGGTTTATCCATTCCATTTGCCATTCAAAGCAGGCAATCAAGAGGCGAATCATCTTCTTCAACTGCCATACATATTCTAATTAGAAGCGTTGCATTACTTATCATGGGTGTGTTTCATGTGAACCTGGAAGATTATAGCAAACTCGCAATAATTCCAAAACCCATTTTTCAAATTCTTGTAACTGTAGCTTTCTTTTTGGTATGGTTGGATTATCCGGAAACAGTTAAAAAATCCACCAAAAATCTATTGAAGGGCCTGGGAATTGCATTATTGATTGCACTGGCCATCGTTTACAAAGGCGATAATGATGGAACTGAAGTCTGGATGAGACCTCAATGGTATGGCATCCTTGGCATTATCGGTTGGTCCTACCTGTTAGGTGCCGGTATTTATTTTTTATCGAATGGCAAGCTGGGAATTCTCATCGCTGCACTTGTGTTTTTTTATGTCTTCAATATTGCCACTCATGCCGGCTGGCTCAGCACTTTTGCTTCGGTTAGACAATACGTTTGGATTATTAGCGGCGGCTCGTCTCCAGCTCTCGTGATGGGCGGAATTGTTGTTTCGGTAATATATCGTCAACTCTCTGCACAGGGAAAACAAAATCAATATTTGTTAATCCTTGCTATATTGGCGGTATTCATGACAGCATTCGGATTTTTGGTTCGCCCATTAGGAGGTATATCAAAAATAAAAGCAACACCATCATGGACTGCAATTTGCACAGGAATAAGTATTGCCTGTTTCGTGATTTTGATATACATCGTGGACTTAAAAGGAAAGAAAAAATGGTTTGATATTATTAAACCAGCTGGAACAAGTACATTAACATGCTACTTATTACCATATATTATTTATGCTTTCGTAAATATTTTCAAAATTGATCTTCCTCTCGTAATTAGAACGGGATTATTGGGCCTCGCAAAATCAATGGCATTTGCATTGATTGTAATCATCCTCACTGGTGTCCTCGAAAAATGGAAAATAAGATTGAAAATTTAAATTTTCCCGCCTCCCTGCCGGCCTTGCTTCGCTGACCGCGAGCGCTAACCTATGTGCCGAAGCGAAAGCGAAGGTACAAGCTATACGTTGGCGCAAGCTTCGCGAAGGCGCAGCGGGCATAAACAACAAACTATAAACAGACCTTCAAATTTCAACATCTAATAACAGTTGCTTAACGCTGGTTCGTTTTTCAATATTCATCTCAATTAAGCGGTGCGTATTTGAAACATAAAATGATAGATCATGAAAAAGTTACCATTAGTACTGATGGCCGGGATGATTGCAACCAGTGCATGGGCTGCAGGGCCAAAAACAGCTAGGACAGCAAAATCCGCAAAGGCAGCAAAAGTAGAAACAGTCACATATTTTGCAGAACGAGGGTTCGCTGAAACATTTGGAAATGTTCCTAACGTGGTGTGGGAAATTAATGCGCAATTTGATAAGGCTAATTTCGAAAAAAACGGGAAACAAATTTGTGCTTATTTTTCAAAGGATGGTGAATTTATTGGTACAACTTTCCAGGTGAAGTTTGAAGAATTACCGAAAAAAGCACAGGATCACATACTGAAAAAATATGGAACAAATATTGTCGACGTCTTTCAGTTTGATGATAATGAAGCGAGCGATGCAACATTAAATATTGATGGTATTACTTTCCCGGACAATGATAATTATTTTGTTGCAGTAAAGGATAGTGACCAGTCCAATATTATTCTTCAGGTTTCTATGGATGGTGAAGTAAGCTTTTTTGAAAGATTCAACGGGGCTATAATTAGGTGATCGGTCCAACAACAAAACGGGCCGTACTCTACGGCCCGTTGTTATTTAATAAACTTTGAAGTTTTTTCTTCGGCAGTAATTCCTGATTTACTTCGTATTTGAATTTGCAAGTTTGAAATCCACTCAGGACAATTTCTCGAATATAAGAATTCATTTACGTCTCCAATTACTTTCATTACTTCTGCATAAGTTCCTTCCAGTACAGTTCCAAAAGGTCCGACTTCATATTTAATTCCTGACTTCTCAATTACAGATATTGCTTCGTCCACCCACTCATATGGATGCCTGTCCTGAACCACAGGTACAATTTGGATAGAAGCATTAATGATATAGTTATGCAAGGAAAAAAATTTATAGTATTTAAAATCTTAATCCAGAATCTTTTCAACAGCTACGACAGCGTCAATATTAATGGGCCCGTAAATATGCGGAAAAGTTGCCTCAATGGATGTGGACCAATCGTAAATGAGCTGGCTTTTTAGTCTTCCGGTGTCAATGACAAATTTTACGAGATCCTTTTTACCATTAAAATAGCGTTGGAGAACGCCATCTACCTGGTTTGCTTCGCAGCAGTGAATGAATCCCTCTTCTTTTAATGCAGGAGATTCGTACAGCCCGGTTTGCCTGGCCCTGTCTGATTCTATTTTTGTAGTGATGTGATAGATAATAGGCATAGCATTCGAATATTAGATTATTTTAAAACGCGACTAATTTTTTGTTCAAGAAACATAAAGTCGGCAAGGACAATGGCTGTCATCGCTTCCAGCACCACCGGCACTCTCAGGGCAATGCAAAGATCATGTCTGCCTTTTACTGAAAACCCTTCTACCTTTCCGGTCTCCCAATTCAAAGTTTGTTGTTCCTTGGGTGTTGAAGAAGTAGGTTTTACTGCAATCCTCAACACGAGTTCGTTGCCATTAGTAATTCCGCCTACAACACCTCCGGCATGATTTGTTTTCGTATGTCCGTTTGTGTTATCAATAGCATCATTATGCTGGCTGCCAAACATTTTTGCAGCAGCAAAACCAGTTCCAAATTCAACACCGCGAATGGCTGGGATTGACAAAACTGCGTGTGCCAGCACTGATTCTACCGAATCAAAAAAGGGCTCTCCTAATCCAATAGGCAGATTGGAAACCCTGCATTCAACAATTCCTCCAATACTATCTTTAGCATCTATGGCTTTTTGGAGTCCTTTTTCCAAATCAGTTTCACCACCAATTTCGAGCAATGTAGATTTAACTTCCACAGATCCGTTGGAAGCTTTGGAAAGAAGTTTTTTAGCAACTACACCTGCAGCTACAATTGCAACCGTTAGTCTTCCACTAAAATGTCCTCCACCTCTATAATCTTCAAAGCCACCAAATTTATAGTGAGCTACAAAATCAGCATGTCCCGGGCGAGGTACGGCCCTCTGTTTTTCATAGTCCCCCGATCTCGTATTCTTATTCTCAAATAAGATTGTAATTGGGGCACCCGTAGTAACACCATTAAATACACCCGTTTTAAAATATGGAAGATCTTCCTCTTGTCGGGGAGTAGTACCTTTTTGAGTACCTCCTTTTCTGCGTTCCAGATCCGGTAAAAAATCTTCAAGAGGCAACGACAGTCCTGCAGGACATCCATCAATCACAATGCCAACTGATTCACCATGAGATTCTCCGAAAATATGTACTCTGAATAGTCTTCCTAATGAATTCATATATTAGTTAATCCTCAAAATTTAATTGTTGATTTTCTATTCTGATAATTGCAGTATTTTAAGATCAGCGCCCAGCGATCGCAAATGATCGTAGAAGTCGGGATATGATTTATTCACAGCTTCAGCATCTTCAATCGTAGTTTCACCATTTGCTTTTAGTGCAGCCACGGCGCATGCCATCGCAATCCTGTGATCATGCCGTGAATGCACGGTGGTGCCTTTCAAATTTCCTCCATGTACCAGCATCAAATCGTCCTGCAATTCTATTTCTAAACCCATCTTGCCAAATTCATCCTGTAAAGTGAGTGCCCTATTGCTTTCTTTATGGGTTAATCTTTTTACGCCTTCAATTGCAGTTGTTCCTTTACAATATGCGGCCAAAGCAACCAATGGAGGAAATAAATCCGGGCAGTCAGTAGCATTGAAATGAAATGCTTTCAGGGAGGCAGGTCTGACTTCAATACTATCCATTCTTATACTCAGTCCGGCATCTGCCGACATCAGGGCCTGCAATATATTCTTGTCGGCCTGTGTGGAATAAGGGTCGAGTCCTTTCACAACGAGCGGACCCGCAATAGCGCCAGCAACTAACGGAAAAGCGCCACCGCTCCAGTCACCTTCAACAGTATATTCCCTGGAAATCGTAGAAATCTTTTTCGGACCTGCATCAAAATAAAAACTTTCATAGTTCCTGTTCTCGGGAACCTTGAGTCCAAATTTCTCCATTACCTGGAGCGTAAGGTCTATGTAAGGGCGACTCTTGAGATTTTTGACCTTTATGGTTACATCAGAGGCACCGGCAGCGGCATAAGAGATGAGTATACCTGTAAGAAACTGGGAACTCAGAGATCCGTCAATTTCAATATTGCCGGGAACCAACGGACCTTTCACTTTCAATGGGAGCCGTCCTGAATTACTACTAACGGAGACGCCTAACAGAGGAAGTATTTCATCAAAAAAATCCATTGGCCTCGTCCTCAAGCTTCCTTCACCTTCAATCAGAATTTCATTTTTACTGAGAGAAATAATGGGAGCAAACATTCTAATTCCTAAACCACTTTCTCCACAATTAACTCCATTTGTTATTGGATCAACTCCATGACTGGAAATTTTCAAATCACCATCTGACTGTTTTTCAACTTTGGCACCCAACGCACTGATGACTGAAAGCGCCGCCTGATCATCATTACTGTGTCCGGGATTTTTAATGATTGTTTCCCCTTCTGCCAAAAGTGAAGCGGCGCATGCTCTTTGCATGGAGCTCTTTGATGCTGCAGCCTGTAATGTACCTGAGAGATCAGATGGATGAATAGTTACAATCATTTCAATTTTCGCTTTTTCGTTTGCTCACTTATTTATTTTAGATATTATTCGCTCAAGTGTCTTAATAGGAATGGGTCGAATGGTAGCCTTTCCGATTTTTTCAAGCAGTATATAGCTGATTTCATTCCCCACTCTCTTCTTATCCATTTTCAATACGTCAAATACTTTTTTACTGTCGAACCTTGCTGACGTTGGAAGTCCATACTGGTTCAACAATCTCATAACTTTCACAGCATCTTTAAAGCCCAGCATTTCTGAAGAAATTAATGATGCAAAACCCATCCCAATTGAAATGGCCTGGCCATGCGAAAGCTCATATTGATTTTCTATAGCATGACCGAGTGTATGCCCAAAATTCAAAAGCTTTCTATCGCCCTTCTCAAATTCGTCTACCTGAACCACCCTGGTTTTCAATTTTGCATTTCTTTCAACAATGTCTGCCAGCAGTTTCTTATTCGTCTGAATTTTATTTAGATCATTTTCTTCCAGCAACCTGAACATCGCGCCGTCTTTAATGCAGGCATGTTTAATAATCTCTGCCATTCCGTTCTTCCATTCCGATTCAGGCAGGGATTTTAGCAGGCTTATATCATACAATAAGAAATGCGGTTGACGAATAGTACCAACCATATTCTTATATACATTTACATCGATACCATTCTTACCGCCTATCGAAGCATCCACCATTGCAAGCAATGTAGTTGGCACAAATCCGAATGAAAGTCCTCTCATGTAAATCGAAGCCACATAACCTGTAATGTCGGTTACAACACCACCTCCAACTCCAATTAGAAAAGTCTTCCGTGTTGCTTCAAACCCAATTAATTGTTCAATGATGGAATCTACTGTAGCCTGAATTTTGAATTCTTCTCCGGGTTTTAATACAATAGTGTTCCAGCCTTTAAATTTCAACTTGTGACTGCGAAATACATTTTCGTCTGTAATGATAACAGCCTCTTTCTTAGAAACAAGTTTTGAAAGCGCGTTAATATTCAGATCAAAATAGAAATCAGTTTTGCCTGCTGAGAATTTATAACTCAGTTTTTTCATCTAACAGAATTAGAGAACCGGGAGGTCCATGGGGAGAATTTCAATTCCACACAGAGTCTTTCAAAAATGATAGTCATCAAAAATTTTCAACTCATCAGCCAGGGATTTTGTACGATGGTGTTCTTCCTGTCGCCGAATATAATCCGCGACAGATTTAACGCCTGTAGGACTCACAGAATACGCCGCAAATTCCTCTGACCATGCAAATTCTTCTTTGAGGAATTTTGTTTCGTTCAACCACTCCGCAGAGCTGGTACGCATTCTGTTCATTACCTGGGCCAGGTTTTGGGCAGGAAGAAGTTGAACCAATGCATGCACGTGATCATCAGAGCCATTCACCTCAAGTATTCGAATTCCATTACTGGCTGAATCCTTTTCTATATGGGAAAAAAGAACTTTCCGAATCGGATTGCTCAGTTGCTTATTTAAATCTCTTACAAACCATATGGCATGGATGAAAATAAAGATCTTGTTTTTTGCATCTGCCATAATTCCGATTCGGTAACTAAAAATTCTGAATTAACTATTCATTATCTTATTCTGATGGCTGATACTTTCCATATGCACAGCATCAAAATATCTTGTGATGAATTCCTTACTTAAACCAATCTTTTCTCCTTTTTTGAAAGCACGCTCCAAAATTTCATTCCACCGATTCGTTTGAAGAATGGTAATATTATTGTTCTTCTTGTACTCACCGATCCTTTCCGCAATTTTCATACGCTGACTCAAAATTTGCATTAGTTCATCGTCAAGGTGATTAATTTGCTGACGAAGTTTTTCCAACGCTGCATGATATTCCTCTGAATTCACGTCTTCTTTTCTCCAGACGATCGAATCCAGCATTTCAGCGAGCTTCTCAGGAGTAATTTGTTGCTTTGCATCGCTCCATGCATTATCAGGATCGATATGACTTTCAATCATCAAACCATCGAAATCAAGGTCAATCGCCTTTTGGGCAACATCCATTAAAATATCTCTACGACCGCAAATATGTGAAGGATCATTAATAATCATCATTTCAGGATTCCGGCGCTTCATTTCAATAGCAAGGTGCCACATGGGTGCATTTCTGTATTCTGTATTACCATAAGCACTAAAACCCCGATGGATAAGGCCTATTTGTTTAATACCGGCCTTGGCTACACGCTCAACAGCACCCGTCCACAGTTCCAAATCAGGGTTGATTGGATTCTTGATGAGCACGGGCACATCAGCACCTCTCAACGCATCAGCCACTTCCTGAACACTAAATGGATTCACTGTTGTTCTTGCACCGATCCACAATACATCGATATCAAAATGGAGTGCATCTTCAACTTGTTTCCCGGTCGCCACTTCAACTGTTGTTGGAAGTCCGGTTAATTTTTTTGCCTGCTGCAACCAGGGAAGACCCTTTGTACCAATTCCTTCAAAACTTCCGGGCCTGGTGCGCGGTTTCCAGATTCCGGCTCTCAGCATATCCACTCTACCGGTCTTGGCTAAGCGCTGCGCCGTCTCCAGAACCTGCTCTTCAGTTTCTGCACTACAGGGCCCTGAAATAATAAGGGGCCTTTTTTTCCATTTTTCCTGAACGATAGATTTCATGTTGGTTTCTGTTGCTTGCATGGTTATAAGAATATAATTGTTTTAAAAAATTATCGTCTGTCAGCCTCATTCATCCTGATACTTCTTCCCCGATATTTCTTTCCATCTATCGAACGTATCATTTGATTTGCTGCTTTCTTATCTATTTCAATCCAGCTGTTCATTTCTTTCATGTCAATTCTACCCAGCACCTCTTTCCTGAGATCACTCATATCTAAAATGAACTGTAAGAAACTGGCTTTATAAAAACCATCTTTGGTTCCAAGGTTCACGAATAATTTTGTGTAATCGCCGTTCCCGCCAAATTCTCTTCCTCTTGTATCCCTTCTTCTTCCCTGGTCCTTACTAGTCCTGGAAAATTCCCTGTTTTCTCTGTCCCTGAATTCACGTGGTCTTTCGCGAACATTCAAATCTTCAGCATTCTCATAGTATTTGAGGAATCTGTCGAATTCCAGGGCGGCTACTCTTTTTAGAACTTCTTCTTTGCTTATATCGGCAAATTTTTCTTTCAGCATGGGAACGTAAGTTTCGTAATCGCCATGGCTGATATCCAGTTCCAATAATTTTTCCATGAAATGAAAGAACTGCTTTCGGCAAACATCTTTTCCAGCAGGAATTTCAAGTTTGTGGAATGGCACCTGAACCATTCTTTCAATTTGCCTGATTTTGCCAATTTCACGGCTATGGATGATTGACATACAGATCCCTGTATTCCCTGCTCTCCCTGTTCTGCCGCTTCTATGTGTGTATACTTCTGTATCGTCTGGCAATTCATAATTTATCACGTGAGTAATACCCTGTACATCAATTCCTCTTGCAGCTACATCGGTCGCAATTAGCAATTGCAATGTTTTTTCACGAAACTCTCCCATTACCTTATCGCGTTGCTGTTGCGTTAGATCGCCATGCAAAGCATCAATATCATATCCTTCCCTTGTAAGTTTTTCTGCGATGTTCTGAGCATCTGCTTTGGTGCGGGTAAAAATGATTCCATAAATGCCAGGATTGAAATCGATAAGACGTTTCAATGCCTGGTAACGGTGTTGCGCACTCGTAACAAAAAACTGGTGATCGATATTCTTATTAGCCGTATTCACTTTGCCCACAGTTATCTCGTGTGGCTTCTCCATATATTTCTTGCTCACTCTTCTAATCTCCGGGGGCATAGTTGCACTAAACAACCAGGTAGCTTCCCTGTTGGGAGTATTTTGCAATATGAATTCAATATCGTCCTGGAAACCCATATTGAGCATTTCATCTGCTTCATCCAAAACCACATACTTAATTCTTTCCAGTTCAATTGCCTTTCTTTCGATTAGATCGATTAGTCGTCCGGGAGTTGCCACTACCAATTGAACACCTCTTTTCAAATCCCTTATCTGGGCGCCGATGGAAGCTCCGCCATAAACGGCAACTACATGCATGCCCGGAATAAACTTCTTGAATTGTTCAACTTCATTTACAATTTGGAGGCAGAGTTCACGAGTTGGACATACTACTAATGCCTGAGGATATTTCTCTTTAACAGAGACAAGTTGCAACAATGGCAAGCCAAATGCTGCAGTCTTTCCCGTTCCGGTTTGTGCCAAACCAACCAGGTCTTTTGTTCCGCTGAGTAAAACAGGGATTGCCTGTTCCTGGATGGGTGTTGGCTGCGTAAATCCCAGGGCGTTTGTAGCCTGAACTAACTTCGCATCTAAACCCAACCCTTCAAATGTGATCATATACTTAAAAAATTTGGCGCAAATGTACGACTAATAAGCCCTTTGGCCTAAACTAATTGCATGAATCCTATGCTCTTAACTCCCTCAAAATCATTCAATAATTTTCCTGATCTTATTAGCATTCTGCATTAATTCCATCAAATACTCATAATTCTCTTTTTCCAGACAACTTTTGAACTTTCTCAGTTGCGAAATATGCTCGTTCAATACATCCAAAACATTCTCGCGATTTTGCATGAAAATCGGTGCCCACATCAGGGGATTACTTTTTGCAAGCCTCACGGTACTTTCAAAACCACCACCAGCCAGTTCAAAAATCGCATCCTCTTCTTTTTCCTTTTCCAACACCGTATTGGCAAGTGCAAATGAAGTAATGTGCGAAATATGGCTCACATAAGCTGCATGCATATCGTGACTTTCAGAATCCATATAGGCGATATGCATTCCCAATTCCTTATAGATTGATTCAATTTTTTCAACTGCCCTGGGATCCGAGAGTTCCTTTTCACAAATCACACAGGCCCTTCCTGCAAAAGCATTGTGCACCGCAGATTCCGGACCGCTATATTCTGTTCCCCACATTGGATGCGTGGCGACGAATCTGTTTCTCTTCGGATGATTTTTCAACGCTTTGCATAAAGCATATTTTGTTGAACCCGCATCAGCAACAATTTGATTGTCCTGAACCAGGTCCATAATTTTCGTGGTGACGTCAATGGTAACATCCACAGGAATGGCCACGTAAATAAAATCCGATTTTTTTACCGCCTCTTCCAATGGAAGTGCTTCATCAATCAATCCAAGGTCCAGCGCTTTTTTAGCACTGGTTTCAGTGCGACTAACACCAATTACGTGCTTAACAAGTCCACGATCTTTTAATGCCAGACTGAATGAACCACTGATCAAACCCACACCGACTATCGTAATAGATTCAAACATTTTATTTTTTATTTTGCTACAGTCAATTTTGTTCTTTCTAAACTCGCTTCCAGTTTTTGTTCGTTGCAGCACAAACTCACTCTGATAAAATTCTCACCGGCTTTTCCAAAAATTCCTCCGGGAGTAATAAAAACCCTGGAATTATAAAGGACGTGATCGCTCATGGCATATCCATCTTTAAAATGCGATGGAACCTTTGCCCAAACAAACAAACCAGCCTGCTCCCTCGAAAAATCACATTCCAGAACTTCCAAAAGTTCATAAACCTTTTGCCTGCGATTTTGATAAGTAACATTTAGTTGATTGTACCAGTCTTTACCGAGACCCAATGCTTTTGCTGCAGCTAGTTGCACTGGAAGAAACATCCCGCTGTCCATATTTGACTTGAAGCGTAACACTTCATCAATTCTTTCTTTGGCACCAACAAGCATGCCTACACGCCAACCCGCCATGTTTTGCGCTTTGCTTAAAGAATTCAACTCAAGTACTACATCTTTTGAATCTTTTACAGCCAGCATACTCATTGGATTTTCATTTAAAATGAATGAGTACGGATTGTCGTGAACTATTAATAAATTATGCTTTCTTGCAAATGCAACAAATTTTTCAAAGAGATCTTTTGTTGGCAATTTCCCTGTTGGCATGTGCGGGTAGTTGGCAAAAATTAATTTGATTTCCGGATTATTTTTTACCTGCACTTCTAACTGATTCCAGTCGGGTGTCCATCCATTTTCTTCTTTCAATTCGTAACCAATACATATACCGCCGGCAAGTTTTACAGCGCTGGTATAAGTAGGATATCCAGGATCAGGGACAAGCACTTTATCGCCGTCATTGAGGTAAGTCATGCATATGTGAACGATCCCTTCCTTACTTCCAATAAGTGGCAATATTTCTGAATCAGCATTCAGGTTCACACCATACCATCTTTCGTACCATTCACTGATAGCTTTTCTTAAAACAGGAGAGCCTTTGTAACTCTGGTATGCGTGCACGTTAGGTTTGGCGGCTTCATCCTGTAGTACTTTAATAACTTCGGGATGCGGAGGTAAATCGGGACTTCCAATTCCAAGATTGATGATATCTTTACCTTGACGATTCAGTTCATCAATTTCCCGCAATTTTGTTGAGAAGTAGTATTCTCCTATTCCCGCCAGCCTGTTTGCCGTTTTCATTCCTGATTATTTTTTTTAGAAATCATTTTAATTTGTCGATTTTCAGATGGTCCTTCCTTTTTTGTAGATGCCGTAGATCTTTAGTCCTTCTGTTATAGGTCTGATTTGTTTCATCACTTTTTCAAATTGGTCCAGGTCATCAAACTCCATATCGGCATGAAATGAATATTTAAATTCTGTCCCCGGAATTGGAAGGCTTTGCAATTTGCTCAGATTTATTCCGCCATCAGCGATGCAGGTAAGAACTCTTGCCAGGCTTCCCCTGCTATGGTCGGTGTGAAAATTCACAGAGGCTTTATTTGCATCGGCAACTGTAACAGCTGCTTCTTCTCTTTGCAAAATCAGGAACCTGGTGTAATTATTTTTCATCGTGTGGATATTCGGAGCAATCATTTCCAGGTCAAATAAATCAGCGGCGAGTTTACTTGCAATGGCCGCGATATGCTTGCTGCGGTGCTGATGTAAATGTTTTGCACTTAATGCGGTGTCTTCTGTTTCGACCAGTTTCCAACCATGTTCATCGAGATATTCCAGGCATTGTTGAATGGCCATTGGGTGAGAATGTACTTCACGGATATCACTTAGCTTTACTCCTGGATTTACAAGAAGGTTTTGCCTGATCTGAAGAAAAATTTCACCCACGATCTTCAGACTGGCTTTTTGGAGGAGATTGTAATTGGGAAGAATGCTTCCGGCAATTGAATTTTCTATAGCCATTACTCCGCCATCGCTTTCTTTTTTGTTTGATGCGATTTTAATCACATCCCGAAAAGTTGCGCAGGGAATAACAGTAACATGCTTACCAAAGAATTGCTGCGCCGCTACCTGGTGAAAACTTCCTTCGTAGCCCTGGATAGAAACGCGAGTTGAACTTTCCTGGTTGATCATACTTTTATTTTATTGAACCTCGGCGCCGGTATAAAAAAAATCCCGGCCTTTTGACCGGGATTCTTTATGTTGATTTTTTTAATTTATTAAGCATTTTTCAACCAAAGCAATCCCGGTCTACCAGTAAAGTAGAAATAAAAGTAACCGTAAAAAAAGCTGGATGTCTTTGTTGAAATCATGTTGCTAAAATAGGAACTTATTGAATTGAAAAAAATTTTTTGGCAAAATATTGCAAAACATTTTCTAACTAAATGCATTTAGTTGAGAGAATTTAATGAAAAAAAATAGCCACTCTTAGAAAAGAGCGGCCTCAACGATTGCTTGCCATATGAAAAAAATCGTCAAATATTTTATACTTATTTCTTTATAGCTGCACCTGCAGAATCTTTCTTAGCAGTTGTGTCAGTAGCTGGTTTTGCGGCAGTGTCAGTTGCTGGTTTAGCAGCTGTATCAACAGCTGGTTTAGTTGTGTCAGCAGCTGGAGTTGAAGATTCAGAGCCGTTATTACAAGCTGCAAATGCGCCTAAAGCTAAGATTACTAATACCTTTTTCATTCGTTAATTTTTTAAGTTTGGTAATGAAATTTGACTTTAATACCTAAACATCAAAAAGGTAACCCGACTTTTTTTTGAAAATTATTTTGGTCAAATTTGGGTTACCAATCAAGATAAAAAAGTATTAATACAGACCTGGTGGAAAATCTAATACAGGAACAAGAATTACTTAAAGCACTGGCAACCAACGATAAAAGCGCCATTGAAAAAATTTACCAGGATAATTACAGCCTGATTCAGAACCTGATTTTGAATAATAATGGCAGTGAAGATGATGCGAGAGATATTTTCCAGGAAGCCCTGATCATTCTGTACGAAAAGTCTAAATCCGAAACTTTTGAACTGACCTGCCAGATACGGACCTACGTTTATTCCGTATGCAGAAGACTCTGGTTAAAGAGGCTCCAACAAAACCGCAGATATGAGGCACAGATAAGCAGTGTGGTTGACACTATCCCGGTTGAAGAGGATCTGGAAGATCACGAAAAGAGAACACTGCAGTTTGGCATGATGGAGAAAGCCATGAACAGTATCGGAGAACCATGTAAGAGTTTATTAGAATCGTATTATATACACAAAAGAAGTATGCAGGAAATTGCGGATAATTTCGGTTATACCAATGCCGATAATGCCAAAAATCAGAAATACAAATGCCTCCTGCGCTTGAAGAAACTATTCTTTGCACAATATAAAAACGGGATCTGAGATGGACGATATTTTACTACTAGACGCCGCTGAGCGATACCTGAGGGGAGAGATGAATGACGAAGAAAGGGCCATGTTTGAGGACCTTCGCAAAAATAATGCAGAGGTTGATCAAATGGTGGTGGAGCATCATTTTTTCCTGGACGAAATGAAACGCCACAGCGATGTAAAGAATTTCAAAAACTCTATTCACGAAACTCATAATGCTTTACTCAATAATGGTGACATAAAAATTGTACCCGCCGGTAAAGCAAGAGTTATCTACCTGTGGAACCGCTACAAGAGAACCATTGCCGTTGCCGCTTCTATTGCCGGTGTTACTGCTTTACTCTTTAGTGGAATGGTTACGGTTCTTACTCCAAAGGCCGATAAGAAGATGGTAGAAGACTTGAGCAGGCACTTAAATATTCTCGAAAAAAATCAAACTCACACCAGCAATGAATTGAGGGATGTGAAGCATAAAATTGAAATTCCTGGTGAACCCGCAAAATTTGGAGGAACAGGTTTTTTAATCGACAACAAAGGTTTACTAGTTACCAACGCTCACGTAATTAAGAAAGCTTCGCGCGTAACTGTTCAAAACAGATCCGGCGTTGAGTTGAGTACCAAAGTGGTATTTGTTGATGATAATATGGATATCGCTATCCTCAAAATAGATGATAGCCTTTTCAAACCATTTCCATCACTACCATACAACATCAAAAAATCTTCTACTGATTTAGCAGAGCCCATTTACATCCTGGGTTATCCGCGTGAAGAAATTGTTTACGGAGAAGGATACTTGAGTGCAAAAACCGGTTACAATGGTGATACTCTCACCTGCCAGGTTTCTGTTGCAGCAAACCCTGGTAACAGCGGTGGACCCGTACTGAATAAAAACGGTGAAGTGATCGGAATTGTGAGTACCCGGCAGGTTGCAACTGAAGGCGCCGTATTTGCCATCAATGCGAAAAATATTTTCAGGGCCGTTGACCAGTTAAAGAAATCTGATACATCTTTTCAGAATATCAAATTACCAGCAACTGTTCAATCTAAAGTTCCTGACCGTGTGCAGCAGGTGAAGAAAATTCAGGATTGCGTATTCATGGTGAAAGGTTATTAATACCGGAAGTATTTACACACTATACCAAGTACAAGCCTCGGGATCAGTAACGATTTCGGGGTTTTTTTTGGAGTACTTAGACAAGAGTACCTAGTACCTAGACTTCAGAAATGAGGATTTCACTTGGCGAAGAAGTTTTTTTTCCCATAAAAAGCATTTTTTGTGGTCAATCTATTTTGGCAC
>PSRI01000235.1 GCA_003175935.1 Bacteroidota bacterium | reverse complement strand
GGGTTTTAATTCATTACTTAGCCCAAGCCATATGGTTGTTTACACAAATGGTAAACATTCCTTATCAATGAATTTCAACTCATAAAAAACAGTATCCACTTTCATCACTGGAAAAATACATGGAAGATCTTTTCGGGCAGTTTTAATGAACCCGTTTTTCTCATAAAATCGCGAAGCTGCTCGCATTCTTTCGGTTGTTCCCAATAAAATCCTTTCGAAATTATTTCTCTTCGCCCACTCCAAAAGTGTATCCAATAATTGTTGCCCAACTCCAATCTCTTTTCCGCGGTATTTATCACGCACGAACATTTTTCTTAATGCGCCGATATTATTTCCTACATCGAGCAAAGCAACTGTTCCTACAACTTTTCCTTCATCATTTGCAACCCAGAAATTCCCTTTTTTCGCCTGATAAAAGGCTTCCACATTTTCAAGATCGGGTTGATCCTGCAGCGTTATGGGTACCTTAAATTCATTTCGCTGAATATCAAGTATCAACTGAATTACCTGCTCCTTATATAGTGATCTAAATGATGTGATTTCTATTTTTTGCATACAACTATCTCAAAACTAAGATAGGGCATTCCGTTATCACCTACTCTTCAATTTCAATTACCTTTGCGGCCCATGGGGCATAAAAAGCTGATACGATTCGAAGAGATAAAAACCTTTCCCAATGTGCTGCAATATCCAAAGGAGATGAAGGGCAAATGGAATGGGTTTTTTAAGAACGAAAACCCAATAACCCTGGAACTCGCCTGCGGTAAGGGAGAATATGCTGTGGGACTGGGTCGAATCAATCCCCGGAGAAATTTTATTGGCGTTGATTTAAAAGGAAACCGCATTTGGGTTGGGGCTAAAAAGGCAATTCAGGAAAATCTTCCAAACGTTGCCTTCCTGCGCACGCAGATTGATAAACTGGCCGACTATTTTAATCCTTCTGAAGTCTCTGAAATCTGGATCACTTTCCCTGATCCACAACTCCGAAATTCTAAAGCCAAAAAGCGACTCACACATCCAAAATTCCTGAGGCTTTACCAACAAATCATGAAACCGGGCGGCATCGTCCATCTCAAAACTGATTCTCCGGATTTGTACCAATTCACAAAGCTTGTGATTGAACTTTACAGCATAGAGGTTGTTCATGATTTTTCAGATGCATATGCCATCGATGAAATAAGTGAGGAGCTGAAAATAAAAACGCATTATGAAAGTCTGGACATTGCCCAAAGCAACAGAATTCATTACCTGCAATTTTTGATTCCCGAACATCTTCCACTTGAAAAAGATGAACTGCTAAAACAAGCCATCCGAAATGAAACCATTAATTGAGGGTGAAGATTTTTATTTCAATGAGGAAGGACTCATGGTATTGACAGAAAAATATCATCTTGAGAAGGGATTTTGCTGTGGCAATGGTTGCCTCCATTGTCCCTATGACTACGAAAATGTTCCGGAGCCTAAAAGAAGCAGGTTGAGAGAAGATAGAAAGATCCGCGACAAAAATCAGGATTCATAACTTTTCATTGCATGAAAAAGCCCAGGCCAAAAATTAAAAAGAAAGTTGCCAGGAAAGCTCCGCCAAAAAGAAATTCAAAAGACTCATTTTTTGAAGTCGTATTTGATATTGTAAGATTAATTCCGCGAGGCAGGGCCACATCATATGGAGCAATAGCAGAATATTCCGGATTGAAATTATCAGCACGAATGGTTGGCTGGGCGATGAACGCTGCGCATGTAGCTTCTCCTTCCATTCCTGCACATCGCGTGGTAAACCGAAATGGAATGCTCAGCGGTCGACATCATTTTGCAACACCCACATTAATGGAAGAATTGTTGAAAAGTGAAGGAATAAAAATTAAAGACAACACAATCGTTGACTTCGATAAAATTTTTTGGGATCCCGCCCGGGAATTATTGTAAAATTAAGTGAGGTTCGCGATTTCATTTTCATTCAACTGAAGATCCTTCGCAAGTTTATCTTTTGTAGGATTGAGTCCCGCGAAAAAGAAAAGCATCACTGCTGCAAGAATTACGAAAGCGTAATTACTTGTTGTAATAAATCCTATAATTGAAAATAATGTACTTCCTTCCATTAGTGCCCAGCGGATAATGCTCACTGCGCGGTATTGTTCAATTTTCCGTTCTAATGTGATATAACCGGCTTCATTAATACCCTGCACTCTTTTCTTAAAAATATTATAACCAATAAAGAAAGCTGCTGCTGCAACTCCCAAAGCTAAAACCTGAAATATGCGGCTAAAATTTTCTGATATAAGCATGGTGTCGTTGTAGTGAACCACGACAAACGATATCCCGAGAAACAAAACCTGACCTGTAAGCAGAGCCAAATAGAGTACCTGAAGTGATTTGAGTTCACTTTTACGATTTTCCATATTTGATTTTAATTATGAGTAGTATGGACTAATCAAAAAATATACAATCACACCAGTAACTGAAACATAAAACCAGATAGGCCAGGTTATTCTTGCAATCTTTTTATGCGCAGGCCATTCCGCAATTAGTGCACGATAGGCAGTAAAAAGAATGAAAGGCAAAATGAACGCAGCCAACACAATATGAGTAGACAATATAAAGAAATAAACGTATCTAATTGCACCTGCGCCACCAAATTTTGTCTCTTGTGCAAGCAAATGATGACATATATAAGAAATAAGAAATAGAACAGAAAGTAAAATTGATGTAAGCATAATTCGCTTGTGTAACAAGTAAGCTTTCCTCTTCACACTTATCAAACCTGCAAGCAGGAGGATAGAAACAAGTGTATTTATGACTGCATTGATTCTTGCGAATATGTGCACATCGAATCCGGAAGACAATGTCAATTTATATCTCCCCATTAAAACAATTGCCGCGAATATCACAAATGAAACTGTGAGGATGAGTGCTCTCGCAGTTTTATCATTCCTTTTTATGGTTGCGTTCAGCATTTTTTTGTTGGATTGTTATCGGTTAAAGAGGCCTGACTTTCTTGATTTATCTTTTTCCATCATGAGCAATACAATATCATCAGCAAGTTTGTTGAGATGAATACTATCCAGTCCATCATACCAACCTCTCAAAACTCTGTTTTTGTCCAGCATGAAGAAATATTGAGTGTGTATGAAATTAGTGTCGATTTTAGTGTCTGCAATATTTGCTTTGAACTCATTTTTCGCAATATCATAAAGCTCTTCTTTATCACCGGTGAGCAGCCACCATGTGTCGGGGTTCACTCCGTACTTGTCGGAATAAGCTTTTAATCTGGTCGCCGAATCTCTCTTTGGATCTATAGTAAATGAAATGAACCTTACAATGGTATCCGTTTTATTAAATGCGTCCTGCAACTTCTTCATGTTGTGGGTGAGTGTTGGACAAATACTCGGACATGAAGTGAAGAAAAAGTCTGCAATGATTATTTTACCATCGAGATCGCTCAGCTGAACTTTTTTTCCAAGTTGATTTGTGAGAGTGAAATTCCTTACCTGATGCCAAATGGTATCGGTTGTTGTTTTTCCAAACTCTGTTTTTGTAATTACAGTATCTGGAAAATAGCGACGTGGCATCACCACAGCCTCGTTGCTGAAATATTTAAGAAGAAAATAGCATGTCACGGGAAGGACAGCGGCTACAATCAAAGCGATAAGAGATTTTTTGCTCATCATATTCTCGTCACATATTAAAAGACCAACGCCCCGGAATATTTCGGGGCGATGGAGGTAAAGATTTATGTTATTTCATTCAAATCTGCTTAATCCAACGCACCGGGTTTTTTAACTTCTGGTTTGGCAGGTTGTGTTTGTCCCGGCACTTCTCTGTTGAATTCATTTCTCAAATTTCTCCAGGAATTACCATCCCAAAGAAAGGCGGCTATGAACCATACGAACAGTAAAAGCGGAACAACAATAGTCAGTGTCATGTTTCTGATTTCATCACCAAGGTGCATAAACACAGAAACAATGAAAAATGCTTTTGCGAGAGACAAAATCACAACAGCTCCTTTAATAAATAAAACAGTTGAATAGCTGAAGTCCGGATTTTTATGAATCGTATAAATAGTAAGACCGCAAGCCAACTCCACCATTGTAATTACCAGCAATATCCAAAAGGTTTTCCAAATCCTTTTTGTATTGGCTGCAGGCTCATGTGGGAAAGTTATTTCCGGAGATGCTACTACATGTTCTGAATGTTCCATATCGAGCGAATTATTTAATCTGTTTTTTATTTATTAAAATCCAAATCTTTAAGATGTCTGTTAAACCAGGTAGAAACAAAGGAATACAAACACCCAAACCAGATCCACAAAGTGCCAGTAAAGTCCGGCCTTTTCAATCATTTCATAATGTCCTCTCTGATCAAAATGCCCGAGTCTTGTTTTAATGAGCATGATCAAATTGATTACCACTCCGCTGAATACGTGAAATCCGTGGAAACCAGTTATGCCAAAGAAGAATCCGCCGAATGCAATGGGACCTGGTGTTAATACCTGGTGACCTTCATGCATCAATCCCGGAACTGCAGCTCCCCAAGGATTGCCGGTTACGGTTGTCGACAATTCTTCAATTTGTCCATTTACTAAAACCGGGTGCATACCGGTTATAAGGTGCGTCCATTCCCATGCCTGGCAGGCAAGGAATGCAAGTCCGCCTACAATTGTCCATGCCATCCACTTCTCAACGCCGCGTCTGTTCATTTTATGACCTTCATGCACTGCAAGCACCATGGTTACGGAGCTCATGATCAAAATGAAAGTCATTAAGCTCACGAATGCGAGTGGAAGGTTTGCATGTCCAAATCCGGGAAATGCATTGAACACATGGTTAGGATCGGGCCAATAATTCTGGCTCATCCTGATTGTTGCGTAGGAAATCAGAAATGCGCCAAAGGTGAAGGTATCGCTCATCAAAAAGTACCACATCATCAGCTTACCATAGCTCACATTGAAAGGACTCTTGCCGCCACTCCACCATTTGTATCCAGCCGGAACTGTTGTAGACATGAAATTCAGTTTAATTTGATATTCGCAATTATTTCTGGTTAGATATTAATTCAACCAACTAAAAAATATAAACAGGTAAATCCAAAGTACATCCACGAAATGCCAATAGGTTGTCACAATTTCTATCGGCACACTATTATAACTTCTGCTTCTTTTGCTAAATGCCTTGATGAACATCACAAGTAAAGCAATAACACCTCCCAAAACGTGTGCAGCATGCAATCCGCCAATGGCAAGTATAAATGAATAAGAGGGGCTTGATCCTCTTCCAATCATTTTCATGCCCGCTGCTTCAAAGGCCATGAAACCTAGAATCTGCAGGGTTATGAATAAAAGTCCCAGTCCTGCAGTGATAGTAATCATCAGCCTGTACCTGCTCATTTCTCTTTCCTGAAAAGATCTAAGTGCCATTTGCACTGTTACGCTGCTCAACAAAATCACAAAGGTTGAATACCAGAATAATCTTGGTAATTCAAAACCCTGCCATCCATCCTGGTTACGTTTCACAATGTATGCGCTGGTTAACCCCGCAAACATCATGATGATGCTACCTAAAGCAACCCATAGGGTAAATTTGTGCGGATGAATTTTCTTTTGTTGCACCTTCGACAATTCGCTCATTAAATATTATTGTGCTTTCGGAAAAAATCCGAAAATGCTTAGAATAATTTTTAAACCGGAACCTTATCAGCCAAAAGACTCAACAAAACCACCGGCAAATAAATATAAGAACTGAACATCACCCTTCTTGCTGCCTTTACTTCCATCTCTCTGTATAATCTCACACTTTGAAACACCATGAAGAGATTTGCAATTAGAACTATTACCAAACTGATCATTCCACTCAGGTGAATGAGATAAGGTATCACTCCCACAGGAACCATCAGTAATGAATAAATCACCGCCTGAATCGCTGAATATTTTGTCGGTCCCTTTTCTGATGGCATCAGCTTGAATCCGGCACGAGAATAATCATTGTGCGCCACCCAGGCTATCGCCCAAAAATGTGGGAACTGCCAAAGGAACTGAATCGCAAATAGAGCCCATCCACCCAAACTAAAACTGTCGGTGCCGGCAACCCACCCAATTAAACAGGGTAATGCTCCCGGAACAGCTCCAACCAGTACTGCAACAGAATTTACTTTCTTCAACGGCGTGTATATGAACCCGTAAAGAAACAAACTGAATGCACCTGTAAGTGCTGCGGTCCAGTTGAACCAGTAACCAATCAGCCATATGCCTAAAATCGCAGCAACTGCAGCGAAAGTTGAAGCTTCAGAAACACTCATTCTGCCACTGGCAACGGGACGTTTTGCCGTGCGTTTCATCATCGCATCTGTGTCTCTTTCTGTAATTTGGTTGATGGCATTTGCGGAACCTGTGATCAGCATTCCTCCAACAAATAATAAAAGAACTGAAATGAAATTGAAACTGATGCCCGGCGCGAGCAGGTAACAAACCACGCATGAGAATACTACCGTAAAACTCAGCGTGAATTTTATCAGCATCATGTAATCCTTCAGTTTCCCAGCGATCACCAATGAAGCCGATTCATTCACCTGTTCTTGCTTCTCCATCACTTTCAAATAACTATTTTATTTTTTAGTGCCCCGATTCGTCTTTACCAACCGGAGTAGTTTGATCTATATAATCTTTTCCATCTTTACCATAATCATAAGCCCAGCGGTGAACTTCAGGAATTTCCCCTGGCCAGTTACCGTGTCCTGGATTAATTGGCGTTGTCCACTCAAGCGTTGCTGAATGCCATGGGTTTTTGGTAGTAACTTTTCTACCATGGAAAATGGAATAGAAGAAGTTAAATACAAACATCAGCTGCGCACCGAATGATAGCATTGCAGCAAAGCTGATTACCTTATTGAGCTCAACAAAATTCTTGAATGATTCCCAGGAAGAATAGTCATAATAACGGCGTGGCATACCTGCAAATCCTTCATAGTGCATGGGCCAGAATATTACGTAAGCGCAAACCAGGGTTACCCAGAAATGAATATAACCGAGGGTACTGTTTAAATATCTTCCATACATTTTTGGGAACCAGTGATACACACCTGCAAACATTCCAAGGAATGCTGAGATACCCATCACAATATGGAAGTGCGCGATTACAAAATAAGTGTCATGTAAATGCAAATCAAGTGTGGAGTTACCGAGGAAGATACCTGTAAGACCTCCCGAGATAAACATACTTACAAATCCTATGGCGAATAGCATTGCCGGAGTAAACCTGATATTACCTCTCCACAATGTAGTGAGCCAGTTGAAAACCTTAATTGCTGATGGTACCGCAATAAGTAATGTGAGCAAAACGAAAATAGATCCAAGGAATGGATTCAATCCGGTTACAAACATGTGGTGCGCCCACACCAGGAACGCGAGCACAGCGATCGCAAATAATGATCCCACCATCGCCATATAACCAAAGATGGGTTTACGTGCGTTCACCGACATTACTTCGGAAACGAGACCCATGGTTGGTAAGATGATGATATAAACTTCAGGGTGACCCAGGAACCAGAACAAGTGCTGATAAAGAATAGCACTTCCTCCTTCGTTGGGTAATATTTTGCCGTTGATTACGATTTCTGAAAGATAGAAACTGGTTCCAAGATGTCTGTCGAACAACAACAGAATAAAACCAGAGAACAATACCGGGAATGAAAGTACGCCCAGGATCGCAGTGAAGAATATCGCCCAAATTGTAAGAGGCAGACGCGTCATGGTCATACCTTTTGTGCGCATATTCAAAATTGTGGAGATATAATTCAAACCTCCCAGCAATGAAGAAACTACAAACAATGCCATACTCACCAACCAAAGATCCATACCGATTTTAGATCCCTGTGAAGCATCCCCCAGTGCACTTAGAGGCGGATAAACCGTCCAACCTCCTGCTGCGGGTCCTGTTTCAACAAACAGTGAGGAGAACATTACGATACTCGCGAGGAAAAAGAACCAGTAAGAAAGCATGTTCAACATGGGAGATGCCATGTCTCTCGCACCAACCTGTAAAGGAATGAGCAGGTTCGCGAATGTTCCACTCAGTCCGGCAGTCAATACAAAGAACACCAGGATCGTACCATGCATCGTTACAAGTGCATAGTAGAATTCTGGTTGAATTTTGCCTCCCTTGGCCCAATGACCAAAAATATCTTCTAAAAAAGGAAACGTTGCGTCAGGATAGCCCAGTTGAATACGGAACAGTACCGACATCAAACCACCAATGATTGCCCAAATAGTTCCCGTAATCAGGAATTGCTTGGCGATCATTTTGTGATCCTGACTGAACACATATTTTGTTATGAACGTTTCATGATGATGGTGCTCGTCATGATGTTCAAGAACCTCATGGACCGCACCTTGTTCAACATGTACTGTGGCTTCGTTACTCATCTCAATAATATTTGTAACTCAAAAAAGTTATTCAATTAATTTTTACTTCTTCAGGGCCTGAGCAACAGGCTTGCCTTCCTGCTTTTGATTTGCATCGGCCTTATTGGTGTTTTCAGTAGCAGGTTGCGTTGATGCACTTCCCGCAGCAGCAGCTCCATTTGGATTTGCTGTTACATATTGTGGTTTTTGTCCAGCGATCCATTTGTCGTACTCAGCTTGTGTTTCTACAATAATTGTCCCCTTCATTGAGTAATGTCCTTTGCCACACATCTGATCGCAGGAAATCTCATAAACAAAATTCGGATTGCCTGTTTTCTCTCTCATTTCAGCAGTTGTAAACTGAGGTGTAAACCACATTGTGGTTGGAATACCAGGCACAGCATCCATTTTTAATCTGAAATGTGGAAGACCCACATCATGAATTACATCCTGTGCGCGAATTACTAATCTAACTGGTCTTTTTACCACGAGGTGCATTTCACTTGGATGAAGATCATCCTGGTTTGCAACATCGGTCCAGTCCTGACCCAGTGGATTACTCTTTGCTGCGTCGATTAATTTATAATTTACGCGACCCAATACGCTATCCTTACCTGGATAACGATATTCCCAACCAAATTGGTGTCCTGTAATTTCTACTTCCATTGCTCCTTTCGGCGCTTCACCTGTAATCTTGAACCAGTAGTACAATCCAAATCCAACCAGCACTGTCAGCGCAAGAGCAGGAACAGCAGTCCATATAACTTCGAGAAAGTTATTGTGCGGATAATAATAAGCCGTTCTTTTTTCCGATGCCTGGTAACGATATGCGAACCAGAATAAGAGGATTTGTGTGATGAAAAACACAATTCCGGTAATGATCAGTGTAATCCAAAGCATGGTATCTATTTTTTCTCCATGTTCGGATGCTGATGGAAGTCCGAGAAGTGTTTTTTTGTACAGAAGGTCATTGCACCACCATGCAGCGGCCAGTCCCACAACGAGGAAAACCACCATGAGGAATGCATTGATCCGGTTATTCTGCTCGAAGGTTTTTTTCTCACCTTTTAACACCGAAACATACTCGCTTGCTTTCGCGATCTGAAAGATCACGACAAACAATAAGGCCAGAATTGCAATAATTAAATATCCGGAGGCTGTCATTTGATATAAAAATTATTTTTAGAAATTTCTTCAATCCATCTCACGGAATCTCCTATGGAGATTCGTGTGCAATACTTTCTTTCAGGAACGGATTATATTTTGAAATCAGCGGTGCTTTTGAAAGTGCTCTGCCAACCATATACATAATCAGTCCTATGTACAATACCAAAATGCCCCATTCAAACCAACCCAGCGTAAATTCTTCGCCAACGGTTCCAGGCATCACCATTTGATAAAAATCTAACCAGTGACCCAAAATAATTAATACCGCCATAAACACCATCACAGTATAATTTCTTTTAGATGCACGTTTCATTAAAATCAAAATAGGTGCAACGAAATTCACTATAAGATTCAACCAGAAGAGCCCTCTGTATGGCCCGTGAATTCTGATTTTGAAATAGGTTGTTTCCTCGGGAATGTTTGCGTACCAAATCAACATAAACTGCGCAAACCATAAGTAAGTCCAGAAAATAGAGAACGCAAACATGAATTTTCCCAGGTCATGGATATGTTCATCATTTGTATATTCCAGGTATCCCTGGTTTCTAAGGTAAATAACAAACAAAGTAATGAGCGCACATGCAGAAACAAATGTGCTTGCGAAAGTGTACCAGCTATACATTGTAGAATACCAGTGTGCGTCCAGACTCATCAACCACAACCATGGAATAGTTGAACCAACTGTGAGCGCAAAGAACACAATAAAAATTGCTGCCCAAACTGTATTGTTCCATACATATTTCCTCGATGTTTCACTACTCATTGGCGCTTCGTCGGCCTGTCTCGACAATTGCCTCATTTTTCTTCCGACGAGTGACCAAACAGAAAGTGTGATGATGGTCCAGACGAAAAAGAAAGTTGGATTAAGAAATCCTTTTTTCTTGGTAAGGATTTCATCTCCTGCAACGGCGTTTTTATCGGCCCAATGGTAAATATGATGATGACCAGCGCCACCAACTATTGTTGCAATGAAAATGATCAAAGCCAGGATTGCAAAAACGGGAACAAGGCTGGAAATTGCTTCAGGAACTCTCCTGAAACTCATTTGCCATCCACCCATTGCAAGCGTAGTAGCGCAAATAAAGAACATGCATGCATTACAAACCAACAGAAAAAAAAGAGCGTTTTGTAACAGTACAGCCCAAAACCTGGTTTGCTGATGCTCATCCTTGCTCATGCCCAGTAAGAAAAATCCCAGTAACAGAGCAAGAATGCCGATACCCAAAAGGGCGGTCGTCCATTTTTTATACCCTGCCGGAATTTCAAATTGTTGCTTGATCATCTCTAATATTTAAAAAAGTTCTTGTTCAATTATTTTTTTGCTGTGCTGTCTGCTGCCGCTGCAGGAGCAGGAGCCGCTGCTTTATGTTGCTGTTCTTTTATATAATGTATCACGCTCCAACGTTGCTTAATGCTAAGCTGTGAAGCATAAGAGCCCATTTTATTTTTTCCGTAAGTAACAGAATAAAAAATCTGTCCGTCAGGCATACTCACAACAGATGGGTCCATTAAGTTTTTTGGTGCTGCTGTAAAAGGTCCATTACCATCTTTCCAAAGAGGACCATTGCCATCCAATTTTGGACCGTGGCAGATACCGCAATAAATCAGATACAATCTTTCTGCTTCTGCCATATCAGCTGAATCTAATGCGGGCACCGGATTCGGAACTGACCTTGACTTAAAATAGTTTGCTGTATCACCAGGCAAATCTTTTGGAATATGGAAGGGCAGAACCTGATCACGCTCAATTGTTCCCGCAACAGGAAAACGATTGGTTTGATGATCAGGGAAAAGGGGATTCTCGGAATAAGTTTCATATGCCCGGCTATAAGCCATGTCTGGCATATACGCTCTTCCGGGTTTAGATTTATCGCCGCAACTGATTATTGCAAATCCTGCGAAAAAAACTAACGATATGATAGATAATTTTTTCATCTTCTTTTTTTAATGCCTTCAGGTATTTAGGCAGAAACTGCTGCCTCCTTGCCTACTTCAAAAATCTTCCTGTCTTTATCATAGGTTCCAAGCCACCATCCAACTTCTGCCATCTGTACGTTGATTTCTTTAGCGCCTGTAGATGCAAGAAAATTTTGAGCTTCCTGAACATTTGTTTTAGTGGTACACTCAATTACCATCACAAACAGATCATCAGTTGCACGTGGATGAAAATGGTGTTTTTTTACAAACGGTGCCAGGTTGCAGAGATAGCAGAAAGTAAGAGTCATTCCAACCGCAGAAAATAATACGGTTAACTCAAACATAATAGGAATCCACGCTGGCAAAGCAAAGTGTGGTTTACCACCAATGTTCAACGGCCAGTCTTTAGCGAGAATCCAGCTGATGCCAGAGAGCGCTGTGGTTAACCCCATAAGGGCGTAGATAAACCCCGCAGTATGCAATCTGGTTTCCCTGTATCCAAGGGCTTTATCCAATCCATGCACTGCAAATGGAGTATAAACGTCGTGGATCTTATATCCCGCGCGGCGCACTTTTTTCACTGCAGGAAAAAGTACTTCTTCATCATCATAACATCCGACAACAAATTTTCTAATATCCATAATCTTGTTTTTGTCTGCCGTGATTTCACTCACGAACTATATTGAACAAACTCAAATTCTATATTCAAAAAGACCTTAATCAATCAAATTAATGATGATCAGCACCAACCATTTCATGGAAGAACTGATCCGGCTCTTCTTCTTCCAGTTTATCCATTTTCGCCTTATAACTTTCACCGCTGGTTTTAAGCACGTGCTTGATTTCAGCAATGGCAATTACAGGGAAGTATTTCGAGAACAGGAAGTAGCAGGTAAAGAACAATCCCAATGATCCAATGTAAAAGCCAATTTCATAAATCGAAGGACGATAGTACAATGACCATGCAGACGGAAGATAGTCTCTGAACAATGAAGTCACAATGATCACAAATCTCTCGAACCACATACCAATATTCACAACCACACTCATGATAAAAGTGAACTCAATATTTCTCCTTAATTTCTTGAACCAGAAAAGTTGTGGTGATACCACATTACAAGTCATCATCAACCAGTAGCTCCATCCATAAGGACCGGCAAGGCGATATTTGAAGAATGCATCTGACTCATATTGGTTGGCACCATACCAGGCAATAAATAATTCAGTAAGATATGCGCAACCCACAATTGAACCTGTAAGCACAATCACTTTGTTCATTGCTTCAATGTGGCCGATAGTAATATAATCCTGCAGATTCATCACTCTTCTTGTTACCACCATGAGTGTTTGCACCATTGCGAATCCCGAAAAGATCGCACCAGCAACGAAATAGGGAGGGAAGATGGTAGTATGCCATCCCGGAACAACAGAAGTTGCGAAGTCGAAGGATACTATGGTGTGAACTGACAATACAAGTGGAGTACTCAAACCGGCCAATACAAGCGCAAGGCTTTCATGTCTTTGCCAGTGTTTGATGGAACCCGTCCAACCGAAAGAAACAATTCCGTATAGCATTTTACGGAGTTTGGTTTTCGCACGGTCACGTATAGTTGCTAAATCCGGAATCAAACCTGAATACCAGAATAAAAGTGAAACGGTGAAATATGTGGAGATTGCGAACACGTCCCAAAGCAATGGTGAGTTAAAGTTCACCCAGAGAGGCCCACGCGTATTTGGATAAGGCATTACGAAGAAAGCCAGCCAAACGCGACCCATGTGCCAGATCGGGAATTGTCCCGCACACATAACCGCGAAGATGGTCATTGCTTCTGCTGCACGATTCACACCAGTTCTCCAGCCCTGGCGGAAAAGCAAAAGGATCGCAGAGATCAATGTTCCGGCGTGACCGATACCCACCCACCAAACGAAGTTTGTGATATCCCAACCCCATCCAACTGTTCTTCCCAGGTTCCACTGGCCGATACCATAAGTAACTTCACGATAAACAGCATATGCACCAAATAGCAATAGCAGGACTGAAACTGTGAAACCAATATACCAGAGGCGTGTTGGTTTTGTTTCGATCGTGTGCACAATATCTTCCGTAACCTGGTGGTAATTTTTATCTCCATCCACCAAAGGTTCCCTTACAAAGGATTCGTATTTCTTCAAACTCATTTGTCTGGGTTATAATTTAAAAAGTTAACTACCCAATTCTGATTCTATCTATAAAATAATTCTATTCTTAGCCTTTAACTGGTTCTTTCTTTTCTCCTTCGGCCATTTCATGAATTTCTTTCTTCACTCCAACTGGCCTGTCTGTATTCCTCACTTTAGCCAGGTAGCTTACATTGGGAAGAACGTGAATGTGTTCAAGTGCATAAAATACTCTCTCCTCCTGTTCTTCATGTCTCAATTTGTAAACCATGCTTTCTTTGTCTTTCACGTTTCCGAATACAATAGCCTGAGTGGGACAAGCCTGCATACAAGCTGTTTTTATATCGCGGATGAGTGAAGGATCCTGTGCTTTCTTCGCTTTCAGTTTTGTATCCTGCAAACGTTGAACGCAGAAAGAACATTTTTCCATTACACCTCTTGAACGTACGGTCACATCAGGATTGAGGACCATGCGGGTAAGATCATCATTCATCATCATCACAACTTCAGCCATTTTGCCTTCTTTCACAAGTGGCTCCTGGTTATCTGGGAAGCTGTCTGCTCCTGTATAATCAGCCCAGTTAAAGCGGCGAACTTTAAAGGGACAGTTATTAGCGCAATATCTTGTTCCGATACACCTGTTGTAAGCCATTTGGTTGAGGCCTTCTGAGCTATGGTTAGTTGCTGCAACCGGACAAACGTTTTCGCAGGGAGCGTTGTCGCAATGCTGGCAAAGCATAGGCATGAAGATCACATTCAAATCATCGCCTTCAGTGTGGTCGCGGTATGTTGCAAAATACCTGTCAATTCTTAACCAGTGCATTTCATGCGAGCGCGCAATTTCTTTTCTGCCCACAACAGGAACGTTGTTCTCTGCAGTGCACGCTACTGTACATGCTCCGCAGCCAATACATGAGTTAAGATCGATGCTCATTCCCCAGTGTGCTCCTGGTTCAGCATATTCTTTAACGGGATAAAGTGTTCCTTCGTTCCTGTATTCTTCTTCAGTATTTTTCTTTGTAAAATCTTCTGCGAGTTCCTTACGATATTCCTCAATAGCTTCAGGATTCTTCTTGAAATCACCAATTGACATTTCCCTCACTACTTCCACACGGCCTTCATACTGATTATGTGTTTGAGTGTATGCCAGGAGTTGTGTTTCGTCAGTTCCTTTGTAGTCAACATTGGTGACATAATATTCTCTATTTCCGCCGGCGCCATTTACAAAAGGATAAACATTTTGTCCGGAACCATTCGCAGCAGTTCCAATTTTTTCGCTTGCACCATATCCTACTGCAACCGCTATTACATTAGGATGCATTCCCGGAATGGCGAGTACTGGAAGTTTCAATTCTTTGCCATTGATCGTAAGTGCGATCACTGGTTTGGGAGGTTCAACTTCATAGGTATCATCCAGTTTAATTCCAAGTTCTTTAGCGATTGCATAAGAAATCATTACATAGTTATCCCATGTTGCCTTTGTAATTGGATCAGGCATTTCCTGGAGCCATGGATTGTTTGCATCGGCACCCGTACCCATGGATACTTTTTGATAAAGCACAAGTTCAACTTTTGCGCCTGGCTTCGCAGATGCCGCTTTACCGGCAGCATCAGCTAATGAAGCTCCATTATAAGTACCTGCTGCAATTGTTTCGGTTGCAGGTTCAATAACACCATCCTGCAGTGCTTTATCAAATGCTTCCTGGCTTCCCAATTTGGTTAACCAGTAATTTTTAAAGAATGTTTCGTAGTCGCTATTGTTTCCAGACCACTTCATGAGTGAAGTTTCAAAATACCTGGTCCTGAACAGTGGAGCGATTGTTGGTTGCAATAAACTTGTGTAACCAGT
>PSRI01000046.1 GCA_003175935.1 Bacteroidota bacterium | reverse complement strand
GCGGGATCGGGAGTTGAACCCGAGACCTCAGGGTTATGAATCCTGCGCTCTAACCGCCTGAGCTACCCCGCCAATTCTTCCTTTTGGGGCAGCAAAAATAGGGTTTTTAAGGCTAATAAAAAGGCTTATTATTCCTTATTTTTCCTGGAGATTTTTGACTTATTATAATCAGTAAGGTTTTAAGATTTTTTAGCTTAATCCGCCAATGGCTTCACCAAGATATTCTTAAAATACACTTTGCTGTTGGGATCATGTCCCTGCAATGCAAATGTGCCCGAAGAAATAACACGCTTTTCGCTTCCTTTCTCTCTTTGAACATTTTCAGGTTCTGTATAATCCACAACAGTTTTGTCATTAATTTTTATGATCACTCTTTTTCCTACTACCTTAATGTACTCGGTATACCACTCAAAATCTTTTACATAAACTTCCTTTACGTCATCAATTCCATATAAGCTGCCGGTCCGGCGCCAATCGGTGTGGGAATTATTAACCTGCACCTCGTAGCCAACTTCGGGCCATCCCTTTTCCTGATAAGTGGTATGGAAATAAATTCCCGAATTACTTCCGGGAGTGGTCATTACACTGGCCTTGAATTCGAAATTTTTGAAATTATGGTTTTTAAAGGGACCATCGTAAAACAGGTGAGCAGTAGAGCCATGCACAATAATCATCCCGCTATCTACGGAAAAAGTGCCTGCATTTGCACCCACTTTCCATCCGTCAAGGGTTTTTCCATCAAATAAAGACGTCCATCCATCATTGCGTATATTATGTTTAATTCCAAAAGAAGAAAAGCAGGAAATGAGTGCTGCTGCTAACGCGATTTTTAGAATTTGATGGCGCATAATTTGTCTTTGTTTGTTGAAGCTAATTCATTTCGGTTTTGCCATGAAATAAATATCCCTGGTCGTGGATTGGCCCATTTTTAAGAAAGGTTGGCAATAATTTGCTAACTTTCAATTCCCCATAATTCAAAAATTCACTGTATGAAAAAGAAAAATGATGCGCAAAACGCAAGTGAGGAAGAAATCAAGAAATCGTTAAGCGAAATGGATTACCCCGATAATGAAGATATATACAGCAGGGGTTCTAAAGAGCAGGATCTAAATCCGGATGATGGATCAAAAGAAAAAAGAAAATACGAAAATCCGGATGAGCCAAACGAGAAATCATTTGAAGATGATAAAATAGGAGATGATCTGGATGTGCCAGGTGCAGAGTTGGACGATGCAGATGAAGAAATTGGGGAGGAAGATGAAGAAAATAATTATTACAGCCTGGGTGGAGATAATCACGATGACCTTGAAGAATCCAAGGAATAAAGAAATTAAATATAAACCACCAAAATCATGAACAAGCTTGTCCTCCTGTCCGTTATCCTAATATGCCTGGCCATAAATCCCTTTCCCCGGTTAGAACATCACGAATTCAAAATGGAATCGAAGACACCTTTTGCTGGGGGAAAAAAGGTTATGGTATATACCACTGCAGACAGCACAACCTACAGACTCACGCTTACCGATACCCTAAGTTTTAGTGATTTTGGTCAGCCACTGGAAACTCAGCCCTGCATTTTTGTAGATCCTGCAAAAACATTTCAAACATTCGTAGGAATTGGTGGTGCACTTACCGATGCATCTGCAGAAACCTTTGCAAAACTTCCTAAAGACAAACAAAAGGAAATTTTACAACAATACTACGATCCTCAAAAAGGAATCGGTTACACTTTGGGCAGGACCAATATTCACAGTTGTGATTTTTCAAGTGGAAGTTATACTTACGTGAGCGATAACGACCCCGACCTCAAAACCTTTAGCGTTGCTCACGATGACGAATTCCGTATTCCATTTATCAAGCAGGCAATTGCGGCAGCAGGTGGCAAACTTACCATGTTTGTGAGTCCGTGGAGTCCGCCGGCATTTATGAAATCAAATAATGATATGCTTCACGGTGGTAAACTAAAACCTGAGTTTGCGCAAAGCTGGGCTAATTACTACGTGAAATTTATCAACGCTTATCAGAAGAAGGGAATACCTATTTGGGGTTTGAGCATTCAAAATGAACCCATGGCGGTGCAAACCTGGGAATCCTGTAACTACACTGCGGAAGAAGAAAGGGATTTCATTAAGAATTATCTGGGACCAACTCTCCAGAAGTCTGGAATGAGTGATAAAAAACTTATTGCATGGGATCATAACCGGGATCTTATATATCAAAGAGCATCAACTATACTAAGTGATCCGGCAGCAGCGAAATATGTATGGGGAATAGGTTTTCACTGGTATGAAGACTGGACAGGTGGGGGAAAGATTTTTGATAATGTAAAACGCGTTAACGAATCTTTCCCTAACACACATTTGATTTTCACGGAAGGATGCCCCGAACGATTCGATATGGCAAAAATTAACGACTGGAAATTTGGTGAGACTTATGGTAGATCTATGATCAATGATTTCAATGATGGAACTGTTGCATGGACAGACTGGAATATTTTATTAGATGAAAATGGTGGACCAAACCACGTAAAAAATTTCTGTTTCGCACCAGTACATGCAGATACTAAAACTGGTCAGATTTACTGGATGAATTCATTTTATTATATCGGGCATTTTTCAAAATTCATTAAGCCCGGAGCCAAAAGAATTGTAAGTTCATCAAGCCGAGGACAATTACTCACTACTGCATTCAAAAATACTGATGGTAAAATTGCAGTTGTTGTGATGAATCAGAGCGGAGAAAAAATTCCTTACAGATTATGGATTGGTGGAAAAGCCGCAATGGTAACCAGTTTACCACATTCTATCCAAACCCTGGTAGTGGAATGAAGAGTATGATCCCTGACCTGAAAATTGAATTAATTTTGGAACCAATAGTAAAACATTTTTCAAATTAAACTGAAGGGCCATTTATGAAATTCGCATTACTCACGGTTACTTATGCCGGATTGTTTTACGATGGTAAAGCATTGGCGATTGAAGAACAGATTTTGAAAGCAAAAGAACTGGGATTTGATGGTCTGTCAATTGAAACCAAAAGGCCGGTAGCTGCGCCATTTGACATTGAAAAGTCGAGAAGGGCGAAGATCAGAGATATGGCAGCAGGTGAAGGGATAGAATTATGCGCTATTGAAAGCATGTCGAATTTTGTGAGTGAGATTATGGAAGAGAGAGAAAATAATCTCGCCATGATGAAACAGGTTCTTGAGTTTGCAAAAGATTTGAATGTAAACCTTGTGAAAATTTTCGCAGCATGGCCCGGAATCGTGTGGGACAAAGGCCAAATTGCCAGTTATGCGCCTTACGACAGAGGAAATTATTTCAAATATTTATCATCTGCGGATCTTGTGAAGTGGCACCAGGCAATGGATGGAATCCGTGAGGTTGCTGATTGGGCAGCAGATTTAGGTATTACGCTCGCCCTGCAAAATCATGCACCTGTAATTTCCCCGGGATATGAAGATGTGCTTGCTATGATGCACGAACTCGACAGAAAAAATATAAAGCTTTGTCTGGATGTTCCTTTATATGCAGACAGACAAAAAGACAAATATGTTCTTGAATCCGTTAGGGCCTGCGGAAAGCATATTGTTTTAACGCATTATGGAGCCTGGAATTTTTCTGAGACGAGTGCAGGCGAAGTGGTCCAGGAGCCTGCTCCATTCTTCGGGGGGCAAATCAATTATGAAACATTTATTCCTGCTTTACAGCAAATAGGTTATGAGGGTTATCTTGTTTCGGAATATTGTTTGCCCGTTGTGAGAAATCACAAAATCACCGGAATCGAAGAAGTAGACCGGGCTACCAGGCGCGGATTGAAATATATGAAGCAACTGGTAAACAGTTCAATCTCAATTCCAGCCTAGCTGATTCCATTATTCTCCTGCAAAAGTTTCTAGTTTTTGGTGATTTTGAATTCAACCCTTCTGTTGAGTTGTCTTCCTTCATCCGTTTCGTTGGTTGCTACCGGCATCGTTTCACCATAGCCGTGAGATACAATCCTTTCAGGTGCTATGCCTTTGGAGATGATATATTCTCTAACAGATTTTGCACGATTGTCACTCAGTACAAAATTATAGTCATCTGATCCCTTACTATCGGTATGAGCACTCATTTCAATTTCAATGGTTGGATTTTCAGAAAGTAGTTTTACAACTCTGTCTAATTCCACAAAAGATTCCGGACGCAGATCATATTTGTCGAAGTCAAAGAATACATTATTCAGTCTTACAATCTGTCCAATTTCAATCGGAACAAGGTAAAGATCCTTATGAATTTCTTTGTATCCGGCTTTCACGAGTGAATCCAGGTTGAGATTTTCCGAGATTGCGAAAAATTTATCTGCAGTTGCGCGGATACTATAATTTTTGTCATAAGGCAGAACAATTTTAAAAGATCCATCTACTTCGCTCGAAAGTCCGTTACCAACCTGGGTACCATCAGGAAGCGTTTCATATATTAATGATGCGCTTAAAGGTTTTTTTGTTTTGGCATTGTATACATTACCATCAACGAGCACTACAGGATTTGGCTTTTCTTTTTCCATCAGTTTTATTCTTACGATATCACTTTCACCAAAACCATGTAATCGTGTGCTCATATATGCGTATTCACCTCCGGCGTCCAAAGTGAAAAATGCATCCCAGTCATCTGTATTGATTGGTGCTCCCAGATTTACAGGGTTACTCCATTTTTGCCAGGTTTTATCGAGCCGTTTGGTCATCCAGATATCATTGCTACCCAGGCCACCGGGTCTGTTACTGCTGAAATAAAGTGTAACCCCATCCGGTGCGAGGTAAGGCGTCATCTCGTCCGTTTCAGGTGAATTAATGATTTTACCCAGAGATTTTGGCTCTGTCCATGTTCCATCTTTTTCAAGAAAACAAACGAAAATATCGTTGAGATAACTGTTTCTTTCCGGTGTCATGTAGAGTAAAAGTGTTTGACCGTCTGTTGCCATTGATGCACCAGAAGAATTTCCCTGGTCATACTTGTTGTAGTTTTTTATCATCAACATATTCGGTTCACTCCAGTTTCCATCCTTTTGCATGGTGCACATACTGACTCCTTTTCCAAGAAATGCTCCATTATCAAATGCACCGCGAATTAGTATTCTGTTATTATCCGGGGAAACCCAGTAAACTGCGTTGTAATGTGTCGTATTAAGTGGCGCTTCCATGTGGACGGCTTCCTGCCAGTTTCCTGAACTGTCGCGTTCAGAATACCAGATGTCCTGTGAATTTGGAACCGAGCGATATTTTGTGTTGGCTGGATGGTTCTGGCAGATAAAAAACAAATGCTTACCATCAGGTGAAATAGTAGGTCTCAATTCAGGCAAGGCACTGTTGATATTGATGCCTAAATTTTCAATTTTGATAATCGTGGAAGCTGTAATAAAATTTTCCTTCTGCTCCCTTAGACCATCCGCAGAATCCCTGGAAGGCTGGGCATTAAGGACCAAAGTGATAGAGTAAAAAAGGACCAGGGTAAAGGTTTTTTTCACCGGTTTGGATTTGGTTATATAACGAAATTCAGACCTTAATAATACGTATCTGAATCACTTTCTTACGCGATTATGACCCTTGGTAAACCCCTAAAAACATGGAATTATTCCATTTCAAAGCAGGATTACCTACCTTCTCCATATGAAAGCAATTATCATAGCTGTGCCTGGAGGACCCGAAGTATTGAAGCTGGTGCAATATCCGGATCCGGTACTTGCCGAAGGACAAGTCTTGATAAAAGTGAAAGCAGCGGGTATTAATCGTCCTGATATTTTCCAAAGAAAAGGCAACTATCCTGCGCCCGCGGGAGCGCCACAGGATATTCCAGGATTAGAAGTTGCCGGAGTTATTGAGGAATCAGGATCTCATTCAACACGTTGGAAAAAAGGAGATCGTGTTTGTGCACTTGTCGGCGGTGGCGGTTACGCTTCACTGGTAGCTGTGAATGAAAATCATTGTTTGCCTATTCCTTCAGATTTCAATTTTATAGAAGCCGCAGCTCTTCCTGAATGTCTTTTTACCGTATGGCACAATGTTTTTCAAAGGGGAAATCTCAAACAGGGGGAATCATTGTTGGTGCATGGCGGCTCAGGAGGAATTGGAAGTTTTGCAATAAAACTTGCTTCAGCTTTGGGTTCGGATGTATATGCTACTGCAAGCTCAGATCTAAAATGTCATAAATGTTTGGAATGGGGTGCTAAGACTTGCTTCAATCACCACAATGAAGATTTTGCAACGGCGCTAAAACCTATTGGGGTAGATGTAATTCTGGACTCAGTCGGCGGAGATTATATCGCTAAAAATTTATCCATACTAAAGCCGGATGGAAGACTGATATTTATAAATGCAGTTAGTGGTGCCAACGGGGATTTCAATGTATTTGAACTCATGCATAAACGCATCACAATTACCGGAAGTACCTTACGTGCAAGATCAGCCGAATTTAAATCGGCATTAGCGGCTGATGTCGAAAAACATGTGTGGCCTCT
>PSRI01000159.1 GCA_003175935.1 Bacteroidota bacterium | reverse complement strand
GGAACAGGGAAAACCCTAACAGCGAATGTGCTCGGGAATGAAACAAAAAAGGATGTTTACAAGATTGATCTCTCCATGGTGATTTCTAAATATATCGGGGAAACTGAAAAAAATCTCGAATTACTTTTTGCAAGGGCAGAGGATAAGGATTGGATTTTATTTTTTGATGAGGCTGATGCCATATTCGGAAAGAGAACCAATGTTAGGGATGCACACGATAAATATGCAAACCAGGAAGTTTCTTACCTGTTGCAAAGAATTGAGGATTTCAACGGACTGGTAATCCTTGCAACCAATATGAAAACAAATATTGATGATGCTTTCATCAGAAGATTTAATGATGTTGTGAAATTTAGCATTCCGGTTGAGGAAGAAAGGCAGGAGATTTGGGAAAAATCATTCCCCGACAATGCAGATTTTGGAAATATTCCCGACCAGGTGAAGAAATATGAATTGACCGGCGGCAATATCATTAACGTCATTCATTTTGCAGGTATCAGGGCGGTTCGCAGAAAAGAAGAATCTGTGAAAAAGCAGGTACTCGTAACAGAAAGTAATGGCAATGGAACTGAGCATCATGAGATGTCAGCGGAAAACCCGGACAGACTAAAATTCTATCTCGAAGATATTGTCGAGGGAATCAAAAGAGAGATGATCAAAGAAGGGAAGCCGTTCGCATAGTCGCGAATCATTATTCCACCTTTGTAATCTTCAGCATATTGGTAGGCAGGTGCAGATGTACAGGAAGGCTACCTGTATTCACCACGGTATCTCCCGGTTTAATGAATCCGCGCTCCTGGAGAATTTTGATTTCGTCGGAGACGATATCATCCATGCTTTGCTCTTCATCATAGAAGAATGCACGTACTCCCCAGCTCAAACTCAATTGATTTACCAGTGATTTTTCCTTAGTGAAAATATACAATGGGGCAGCAGGTCTGTAACTGCTGATCACGAAAGCAGTATATCCGCTTTGTGTCATTCCAATGAGCGCATCCGCATTCACATCTCTTGCAATTTTGCAGGCATTGTAACAAATGGCATCGCTTAAGAACGATGGAGAATGTGCCTGGGGTTTGAGGTCCTCTTCACGGTTATAGCGATATTCTTTACTTTCTACTTCGTAAATGATTTTGCGCATGGTTTCCACCACAAGCACAGGAAATTGTCCGGTTGCAGTCTCACCGCTAAGCATAACTGCATCTGTTCCTTCAAGCACCGCATTGGCAACGTCGGTAATTTCACTTCTGTTCGGCTTAATTCGATCAATCATGCTTTCCATCATTTGAGTGGCAACAATCACCGGCTTCGCACGATGGATACATTTTCTGATAATATCTTTTTGAATCAGGGGCACCTGCTCAACAGGTAATTCAACACCCAGGTCACCGCGGGCAATCATAATTCCATCTGATTCAAGAATAATTTCCCGGAGATTGGTAATGGCTTCCGGCTTTTCAATCTTGGCCATTACTTTGATCTTGCTTTTCTTTTCCTGGAGCTTGCTTTTAATGATTACAATATCCTTTTCACTTCTCACAAAAGAAAGAGCTACCCAGTCTAATTTTTGCTCAATAATAAAATCAAGGTCAACCAGGTCCTTTTCGGTTAGGGCTGGCAGTGAGATTTTGGTATCAGGCAGGTTTACTCCTTTTTTAGATGAAAGAATACCAGGCATAGTAACTTCCACTTTCACATCTCCGTCCTTGGTAATTTCTTTAACCTTTACCTCAAGTTTGCCATCATCAATCAAAATCTTGTTACCAATCTTGACGTCACCCGCCAGGTTTGGATAAGAAACGTATATTTTTTCTTTGGTACCGATGCATTTGGTATTGGTAAAAGTGAGAATGTCACCTGCTTCTAAGTTCATCACACCCCCTTCAATTTCACCTACTCTTAATTTCGGACCCTGCAAATCACCAAGAATGCAAATATTATATGGCTCAGTGTCATTGATCTGCCTGATATATCCAATGATTCTCAGTTTGTCTTCATGAGATCCGTGAGAGAAATTGAGTCGGAAAACATTCACACCTGCTTTAACGAGCTCTAATAATTTTTCATATGTGTCACTTGCAGGTCCAACTGTTGCTACAATCTTGGTGCGGTGGAACGTATGTTCCAGCCCAGCCTGCTTATCCATTTCTTTGTGGAAGTACTTGGCTACGCTCTTTGACATGGTATTGAAAAAGTTTAATACGTTTAGGATTTGGAATACTTATGCTCGTTTCATTTTCTTAGGATGCGAGGATCTTAATTATTTTCAACCACTCGTTATCAATTCGCTGTTTGGCTTTAATTGCTTTATCGAGTGGAGTATAGAATAGTCTGTTATTAACAATTCCAATCATCACATTGTGTTTTTCTCCTCCTTCTATAAGTGCATCCACGGCGGCATAACCAAGCCTGCTCGCAATTAAACGATCCAGGCAGGTAGGTGAACCACCTCTTTGAATATGCCCGAGTATGCAAACTCTAACATCAAGATTGGGTAAGCTACTTTTTACTGCCTTGGCAACTTCATTGCCTCCGCCGAATTCATCACCTTCTGCAACCACAATGAGGTTTACCAGTTTCTTTCTTTTTTCTTTTTCCTGTAAGGAAAGAATCACTTCATTAATATCTGTTTTCCTTTCAGGAATCAAAATATTTTCTGCACCTGTGGCGATACCGCTATGCAGGGCAATATAACCTGCGTCCCTGCCCATCACCTCAATAATAAAAAGGCGATCATGGGCATCTGCAGTATCTCTGATTTTATCAATGGCTTCCACGGCCGTATTTACAGCAGTGTCAAATCCAATCGTGAAATCAGATCCGGCAATATCCTTATCAATTGTGCCCGGAAGACCGATGCATGGAATATCAAATTCATTTGAGAATACCTGTGCGCCGCGGAAGGATCCGTCTCCACCAATAACAACAAGCCCGTTTATACCGAGTTTTGTGAGATTCCCGTAGGCTTTTTTACGTCCTTCATAGTCAAAAAATTCTTTGCACCGTGCGGTTTTCAGGATCGTGCCCCCTCTTTGAATGATATTGGCCACACTCCTCGACTCCATCTTAATAATATCGTTCTCAATAATGCCACTATAGCCCCGCATGATGCCAAAAACTTCCATTCCATGATAAATTCCAGTGCGTACCACGGCCCGGATGGCTGCATTCATGCCGGGTGAATCTCCCCCGGATGTGAGCACACCAATTTTAGTCACTTTTTTTTCCATTCGTTTCAAAAACTTCGCGAAGATGATTAAAAATCATTCAATAGGCAAGTACAATCTTTAAAAAAAAATCATGGGTCTCTCCCCGAAGTGTCAAAAATACATAATTACCATCATTCGGCAATTATGTGGCAGACGTATAATGATTTAGTAAATTGTATCCATTCAACACCAGATAGCCATGGAAAAGAAAATATTTATTACAGGCGCGAATGGTTTAGTCGGACAGTGGTTAATAAAGGCCCTGGTCGAAGAAGATTTCCTCGTGGTGGCGTCAGGCAAGGGCGAATGCAGGATTCCATTCCACGGTGAGCCATCATACAAATACATTGACCTGGATATTACAGATGGTAATAAAGTGTATGAAAAAATCATTGCAGAATCTCCTGATTTAATCGTTCATGCGGCAGCGATTACTCAACCCGATGTTTGTGAAATCAATAAGGTCCTTTGTTGGAATACCAACGTAACGGCTACCCGATTTTTAATTGATGCTGCCAAAAAAATAAATGCGGGTTTTGTTTATGTTTCCACGGACTTTGTTTTTTCAGGTGAAGAGGGCCCATACTCTGAGGAAGACCTTCCGGCACCTGTTAATTATTATGGTAGCTCCAAACTGGCTGGTGAAAAAGCCACAGAAGAAAGCGGCTTAAACTGGACCATTATTAGAACAGTCCTTGTTTATGGCAAAACCTGGAAAAGCGAAAGAAAAAATTTCGTTTTCTGGATCCGTGAAAGCCTTGAAAATAAAGTCTCGATCAGGGTGGTAGATGATCAATGGAGAACGCCAACATTTGTTGAAGATCTGGTCGATGGAATAGTTAGCGCCATCAAAAAAAATGCTACAGGTATTTTTCATTTGTCGGGTAAGGACATGTTGACTCCCTATCAACTGGCATTAAAAACTGCAGAGGCCTTGCAATTGGACCCGTCATATATTGAAAGAGTGAATGCTTCTGTTTTTTCTCAGCCTGCGAAGAGGCCGCCAAAGACCGGGTTTGTTATCGAAAAGGCAAAAAAAGAACTTGGGTTCGATCCGAATTATATCGATGATGGACTGCAAAAAATGTTTACTGAAACTGAAGAATATGCAGGATAAAATTTTTACAAAATATGTTCATGACCATTTCGACCAGGTGGTCAAATACCTGCATGAATATAAGTCAACATGGAAAGGTGATGATCTTTACGAAGTGCGTACCAATCTCAAAAAAATAAGAGCTTGTGTAGATTGCATGGAAAACATTAACGATACATCCAGAATAAAAAAGGTTAAACACAGGGTAAACAAGGTTTTCCATAAATCAGGCTCTGTACGTGAAACTCAACTTCAGTTGGAATGGCTGAAAAAAAACAGACTTCAACGAACAATTGACGCTACCGGAATAGAAACTTCCCTTGAGGACAGTGAAAAAAAATTTCAGAAGAAAAATCCCGTGATGATCCGGAAGCTCAAAAAAAAGCATGATACCATTATGAAATCTGCAAAGGATTATGAGCAGGAAGATATCATAGCCTATTTCTACAATTCCAGGAAGACTTTTAAGGAGATGATTCAAAATGATCTCCCAGAGGAAAACTGGCATGACCTGCGCAAGCTTACCAAGAAAATACTCTATTCTTACCACTGGCTTCCGGAAGACCAATCGAATTTTTTAAATAAAATTACTACCCTCGACAGATGGGATCATTTGCAAACTGCCATTGGTCTTTGGCATGACGAAAAGATTAGGAAAGAATGGCTGGGTAGCAGTGAAACTTTTTTATCGGATGACGTGAAACTAAAAAAAGAATTTGACCGCGCCTGGCAAAAAGTTGAGAGTTCGGAAAAAACACAGGCAAAAAAGATTCGGACCATGCTAAAGAAGGAGATTGAATCCATACAGGGATTGCCCATTTGAGAAACACCTTCGGCTAAACTAATACTTCATACAAAATGTCTCATCACGAAGATTCCCCGGAATTTTTACATAATCGGAAAGAGTTTCAATTGGACAGGCTGATTTTATTTAGCGATGCCGTATTCGCAATTGCCATCACTTTGTTGGTGATTGAAATCAGGGTACCTGAACTTCATAATCCGAGTGAAAGAGAGTTATTAGATGCGCTTAAAGAGAGAGGCCTTGGAGTTTTTGCTTTCATTTTGAGCTTTTTTGTAATCGGTCAATTCTGGATATCTCATCATCGGTTATTCGGTTACGTTACGAGCTATGACAACAAATTAATTTGGCTTAATCTGAATATGCTGTTCTGGACCGTACTTGTTCCATTTACGACCGGATTAAATTCAAGATATGGTGGGATGAATATCGTTTGGGTTATTTATAGTACTAACCTTGCGATGATTCCTTTGGCCAACTTTTTTATCGTAAAATATATAACAAAACCTGCGCGAAAAATGTCAGTGATTACTCATGACGAAATCACTAAATGGTATATGATTAAAAGATGTCAAATTGCTTTCCTGTGCTTTATGCTTGGGGTGGTATTTGCATTATTTCCATGGGCCATTACAACCATATTGTCGAGGCTCATTTACCTTCTGGTATTCCCTGCAATGCGAATAATTAACAGGAAACATAAAAAAGCACTTGTGGCCGCAAAGGCTCAGATTTAATTTGTTGTAGGCACTACGGCCATCATGGGAAAATATTCATACTTATTGAGCTTAGCTGCGGGATCATGCTCAATAAAATCTTTCACTTCTTCCTCGTCATCTACAGCTACAACCCCTAATCCATAGGGACCAGATGGATCCATCACCGGACCGAAAACCAATACCATTCCTTTACTCATCTTCTCTCTCCAATAAGCAGCATGCTGAAGCATGATGGCCCTTTCTTCATCGCTCAATGTAAATGCAAAATCCGGACGGCAGGGCAGGAGCTTTAGTGCGAAGTATTTTTTTGCAGAATCCATGATTATTATTTTATGATTTATTTATTGAAACTCGTAATAATTAATTATTCTCCGAAATCCAATTTGTTCATATAGGCCAATCCCATCTTCAGAAGCCTGCAAAATGACATATTTATATCCGGATTGTTTTGCTTCAAATAAAGCATGACTTAATAAAAATCGGCCAAAACCTTTTTTCCTGAATTCCTTTAGGGTAGTGAAATTGTAAATACCAATTGTTTCCTTATCTGTGGGAAACGCCTCCAAAACAGCAATGGGCAGTTGATTCTTGTAAAGTACAAAAATTGAAATATCGGATTTTAAAAATTCAGCGCTTGTTTTTGTAAAAAAGTCAATCACGTTTTTGTCGGGAGGACGCATATTGGCCGCAATGGTACTTGCAAAATGAAGCATATGCTCTCTTGAGCTTGCCCTGACAATTTCCAATTCAATTTTTTCATGGGAATCATACGTGAATTGTAAAAGATCCAATACCATTCCCGGTTCTTTGTTTACTTCAGTGACTGATCTTTTTTCCAGGATGTTTCTAATTGATGGATTTGCTTCTTCTTCATTGGCCCAAATACAAAATGGCAGATTGAGATTCTTAAAATATTCGATGGCGGATTTTAATTTTTCGGGAACTAAATCTGAGGCCTTGTAAATATGAAGAATATTAAAACTGTCGCTCAAAATACCACTATCAACAAAAGAAAAACCGGCTTCCCTGAAAACCTTCATTTGAGGATGCATTTCAGGAATGAAAGTCGCATGAAGGTTGAAGTTTTTATCGATCAGTTGTTTAAAGTCTGTCATTCATATTGCGCTCGGGTGAATCAATTTCCAAATTTATTATTCTTCCATTTCAAAAGCTTCGGTTTCCTTAAGGTTTTCCATGGCATAGGAGAGTTGTTTGTAAGTTGTTCGCTCAACAAGTGCGCGAACCCATTTTATATGGATATTCTTGTAGCTGATTTTTTTCCACAGCCAGATGCATAATGGAAGAAAGACTCCAACGCTTAAAATGATTTGTGACCACCACCAGGCTTTATCGCCCTGAACAAAAATGTCCACTCCCCATATTAATCGAAAGCCAAGGATCACATAGCACATATAAAATGGAATGGACATAAGTGCAATTTTTAGAAAGAGTATTCCCTGCATTTTCACGCGTTCAATTTTCTTCTGAATTTCAACAACGGGCAGGTCGAATTTTATCTCGGAGATCAGTCCTATTTGAGAGATGATGCCAGCCAGCCCGGTAATTCCGAAAATACCCAATACAATACACGAAATAAATACCGAAACAGAATGATGAAATGCGAGCGCAAAATTTACTATGAAAAATAGAAATATAAAAAAGGCGAGTGCCTCAATTGCCAGTGCTACCAAAGCCTTATTGAGTTTATGTTTTGTGTTTTGTAAAATGAGTTTTTTAAGAACGAGGTTATTCAATTTTACATTCGATTCCAGTTTTTCATTATACAAACTCCAAATGAGTTTCAATTCCTGCAGATCCATAAAATATTTTTAGGCTTTTTGTAATTGTTGTTTTAGTTTTTGTTTGATTCGATTGAGTTTAGTGGCCACATTTGATTCACTGATGCCGAGTATTTCTGAAATTTCTTTGTAACTGTTATCATCCAGGTACAGGATCATGAGCGCACGATTAAGAGGATCCAGCTTTTCAATAGATTCGTGGAGGGTTTTCAACTGTAGTTGATTTCCATTTTCGTCGGGTGCCGCGTACTCCAGTATTGAATCGTTGATGGGAGTGAAATTCTCGAGCCTTCGTTTCTTATGCCTGTAAAATGAAATGGCTACGTTCAGGGCGATGCGATAGATCCAGGTACTGATCTTGTATTTGTCATTGTATTTTTCAAAAGATTTCCATATCTGAAAGACTATTTCCTGGGCAAGGTCCTTTCTGTCTTCAGGGTTGCTGCAATAAGAATTACAAACCTTGAAGATGATTTTTTTATGAGCTTCTATGAAATCAGAAAACTCCTGGTTGAACTCCTGCGGGGCCATTTATTAGGCTTTTAATCATTATTCGCAGAAAAGGTAGAAAAATCACAGGCAGGTGAAGATTTTTCTTACGGAATTTTGCTTGATAATTTGTATCTAATCCCGTTTTATGACTAAAGTTCCTGCAATTCGATCATGTAGAGACCTTTTTCGATCATCTGACACCAAATAGAGTGCTTCAATAAAACTCAAAATCAAGAATACTCCTACGATATACATTCCAAGTATCCTCATATTAGATAAAACTGGACCATTGTTAGGGTCGCTGGCATTGACATAATTCATTAAATAATACTGGAGTGAGTTGGCATAGGCCAGGATTGAATACAAAATGCCAAATATGTTTCTTAATAATACCTCTTTTAATACTGGAGGATTCAATTTTAGATTAACCACTCTAATTCTAAAGGTCAATTTACCTATAGTTGCGCCGAGCTTATACTCAAGTATGATTTTGTACAGAATTCCGAAAAAGAAGGTCGAAAATATTAAAACCACGTTATTTCCGAACTGAATTGTAAAATAACTTAGAATCCTATTCACCACTATGATCAGAATCGCATCTACAGTTAGAGCAAATAAGCGTAGCCAAAATGTTGCATAAATAACTTTCGGTTTTTCTAATTCAAGTAAGTAGTCAGTCATGGTTAGCCAAATTAACAATTAAGGATGACACTAATAGCCTATAAACAACTATTTAATAGCAAGGCCCCGAAAATTTCAGGGCCTTTTTATAAATGAAAGATGAACGCTTATTAGCGCAAAACCACAAAAGTCCTCGCGATCCTGTCGTGCAACGATCGTTTGCTATCATCCGTGGCAACCATAATCGCCTCAATAATATACAAACCATAAATAGTGCAGGTGAGAACATAATTTCCAAGAGTAGTTGATTGGAGGCTTGCCGAATGACCAAACGAACTAAAACCTCCCATTGCGCCAGTACTTAAATAAAGTGGAAGCGAAACACCAAAAGACGCGATGGCAAAAGCAATTCCAAAAATATTTCTCAGAATAATGTCTTTAAGATCAGCCCTGGCAAGATCAACATTCACCACCTTAATTTTCAAAACCAGTTTCCCAATAGTTGCCCCATATTTATATTCCATCAATATTTTGTAAACGATAGGAGTAAATGTGGAAATGAGCAAGATCAATACGCTTCTCCAGTTCCATAAGTTGACAAAGGTTATGATTCCAACTACAGACATCATAATGATTCCGTCAAGGATTAAAGCAATTAGACGGAGCCAAAAATTCGCGTATACAACCTGGGGTTTCTCTAACTCAACTAAGTAGTCAGTCATAGCTATTCGATTTACCACTTAAGTTAGAAATTAATCTTTAACCGGCAAATAAACTTCTGCCATCATGCAGCGGGCGCTGCCACCTCCATTGGTCTCGATTGTTTGGAGTGATGAATGGATGATTGGATTGTATATTTCTAATTTTTTGATTTGATCTTTATTTAGAGAATGGAACGCCTGGGTAGACATTACAAGAAATTTTTCTCCTGATTTATTTTGAACCTGCAACATATTTCCTGCAAAATGATTCATTTGATCAAGGGTAATTTCAATAAGTTCTTTGCCCGATTCCCGGATAGCTTCTCTGACCAGAAGTTTTTCCTTTTGATCGGGGATGGAATCCATGCAGATAACGACAAATTGATCGCCTACACACATCATCACATTGGTATGGTAGATAGCTTTTCCGTTTTGATCTACAGAATTAAAGACTACGGCTTTATATCCTGATGCCTCGCAAAACTTTTTCAGTACTGTTTCACTTGTTCTGGGGGAAAGGCAGGCGTATGCAATTTTATGATCGCGGTCCAGCACCATACTTCCCGTTCCTTCGAGAAATTGATTTTCCTTCTCAAATCCACTCAGGTCAACGGTCTTTCTTATTTCGAATTTTTTTTCGACGCTTTCAAGAACTGAATCCTTTCTCTCCAGTCTCCTGTTATCTGCATACATAGGATATAAAAAAATGGATCCGTCTTCATGAAAAGAAATCCAGTTATTAGGGAAGATGGAATCTGGAGTATAGGGGAAAGGTGTGTCATCTACAACAGTAACATCAATTCCGCTATCTGAAAGTTTCAAAACAAAATCTTCGAATTCATCCAGGGCTTTTTCCTGAGCTCCTTCGTCTTCACCTGCAACCTGGAAAGCATTATTAACAGCTGTTTCAGCATTAAAACTGAAATTGACAGGTTTGATCATTAATATATGCGATGTTGTTTGCATAGAAATACTTTTATTTAACGGCGTCTCTCAATAAAGGCATACTCATGCAATGAAATCCTCCCCGCGCGCGTGACAATTCTGCCGAGGGCATTAATATCAATGTATCTTTTATTTCCGAAGGTCTGATCGATCCATTTTCTAACTGCTCTATAAGATCCCTGGCATGAATCACCGTAAATCCATTTTCGCGAAATGCTTCCGTTGTTTTGTCATTGCGATCATACCCCAAAACAACTCCTTCACTTAAAGCCAGCAAATTGCAGGAATCCGTCCATTGTTCCCTGGCATCGTAAGGAAACTGATTATTCCCGGAATAAATGAATTGTACTTCTCCTTTACATCCTAAATCATTCTTGCTAATATCTACTAACAGATCTTCGAGATTATCCATATACTTTGGGTTCTCGATATGATCTTTTCTGAATTGAATAATTTTAAGCGATTCTTCCTTTTTGGTTCCTTCGAGTATTCTTTGTACCGGATCAGAATCTTCGTGTTTCACTGTTTTTTTCGAAAAATTGCCCAACATCACCCAAACATTTTTCTTTACCTGGGTGAACACAGTATCAATATGCATGAAGTCACGCTTCTTTGGAATCTTTACTATGGTTACTTTTTTTGCCAGATTTTTTTCAAACAAAATATTAATCACCTGGTGCGCAGCCTCCATAGTAGTACGTTCACTCACGCCAACGATCACATGATCTTCGCTCACAACCATCACATCTCCACCTTCGAGCGTAATTTTTCTTTCATCACCTTCTTTGGGCAATAAAAAATGCTGGTGAGTGTCCGACAATTCAATGATATTTTTTTGAATGCTGCTGAATAAAGGATGATTGAAGAATATATATTTTGCAAGTAGCGCTTCACGGGTGCGCGCCTTCTTTGCCGGTTTATTCAATAATACATGATCCCTGATTACAATGCCGATATCCCTGGTGAATATGAAATTCGGGATAGGAGGGAAGAGCATTCTCTTGTCGGGCATACTACCCGTTATAAAAATTTTGGCAAGCAATACGGGACTTAATTCCTGCAACTCCTTCTGAGTTTCATACGAACAGTT
>PSRI01000230.1 GCA_003175935.1 Bacteroidota bacterium | reverse complement strand
AAGGTCACGTTCGAAACCAGCTATTTTAATTATGATGCAACAGGTGGTATCCCTGCGCATGAGTGGAGGTTTCGACTGCAATGGGATATTTCGTTATGATTTCACGCAAAGCCGCTAAGTTTCGCAAAGACGCGAAGTTTGTTCAAAGTAGCTTTGCGACTTTAACTGCCTGCTCGCCTTCGCGAAGCTTCAGCGAGGCAAGGCCGGCAGGCAGGTGTGAAGCCTATCGAATTTCAACCCAAAAACGTTAATTAGTTTTCTTTTCGACTAAATCTTTTCCGCACTTGGGGCATTTACCTTCTTTATCAAGGGCAACATCGGGATGCATTGGACAAGTGTATACTTTTCCAACTTCGGCTTTCATTTGTTCTTTCGAAGAAGTATTTACCATTTTTCTTCCGCACTGAGGACATTTTCCTGGATCATGACTCACAACATCCAAATGAACGGGGCAATGATAACTTTTCGATTGTTCCAATTTCATTTGCTCCTTGGATGACAATTTCAAATCCATCCCGCACTTAGGGCATTTACCTGGTTGATGAGCCACATAATCCGGATGCATGGGGCAGGTATAAAGTTTTTCGTGCTTTGTGGTGTCGGTCTTGCCGGCCTTATTTTGAGCAATTACTGCAGGGGATGCAAAACAAAATAAAAGAATAACAAAAAGAATATGTTTCATAATTGGACTGTTTTACTATGTTAAAACTAGTCCGAATATTTCCTTCAAATATTGATGCTTGTTAGTGTGGCTGTTGATTTTGATCAGGTGGTTTCAGCCAAAACTAGATGCTCTTATATCTGCACCAATCCATTGCTTATAACAACGAGCCTCAGATTTCTCTCTGCGTCGGTGTATTTTCAATTAATACCGTATCTGCGATTCGACTTGTCCGAAATCCCAACTCGAAAATTTCACGCAAAGGCGCGGAGCTTCGCAATGGCGCAGAGAAGAGAATTTGAAATCGACCATTCTCAGAATCCAGGTACTGGGTACTCGGTACTATTTAATCTTCTCCACATCCCCCATCTTCCATGCCTTCTCAAAAAATTCTTTTTTAGGTCCGTAGAATCTTGCCAAAAGCTCGAATTTTCCATTGGGATCGGTGGGTACCCAATTGGATTTTTTTCCTGCAGGAGCTCTCGGACCGAAATAAACATCGACGGATCCATCGGCATTTTTTTGAATACCTGCAGAAGTAGATGCCCGGCTTGAATGAGGCATGCCTTTTATCAGTGCGTGTGTTTCACGATCATAAACTGTAACTGACCAGTATAAATTCACAGGAACATTTGGAGGCAGATGCAATTGATAAGAATTTGCGCCATTGAAAGAGTTTTTGTCTTTATCTCGGATAGTCATCAAATAATATTGGCCTGTTCCCAAATGCTTCGCTGCGAAATACGCCATCGTATAAACGGTGGCCCTGCTGTCAACTGGGTAATTGTTGGGATCTGCATAATTCTCCATCATTGCCTTTAATAAATCTGGCTTGGCCGGTATCGCCCAATTTGTCCCTTCATAAAATGCTGGCGTAAATACAGATTCATATTGTTGATCTATCCAGGTATGCGCATCCCTGATCGCTGCATTTAGGATTGCCCTGGTTTGCGCATCAGGATTAAATGCTTTCCCTTTTTCAATTCCGATTGATTTGAGAACATCTACCATTGCCATATCACGTGTTAACCAGGGTTCCCTTTGAACAAAAGAATTCAATGATTCGAAAAAGCGAAAATCATATGGTATGACATTGCTAAAATCAATTTGTAATAAATCTAAATAATTAGTCGGAGGTGGATTTTTAGCGTCAGCATATGGATAAATTTTCACCTGCTTCCCATAATTAACCGCTCGTTCAATATCTTCTTTGCTACCGTTAGTAAGATTGGATCGAAGAATTACAAAGCCCGTGTAAATCTCTAACCGCATAGGAATATAACCAGCAGGAATTTTTTCCCTATAACCCGGAGGTAACAATAAATATTTTCCGCCTTTTCCTTTATCTACTCCTGCAGGACCCACATCCTCGATCGGTGTCTGCCAGGCATCATCAATCGATCCTGTAATTGAAGAAGCTCCATTTACGGGAGGAATTTCAAGAACTACCGGCCCTTTCCTGGTATCGAAAAAGGGATTCACATAAATCACATCGGGGTTTGGAGTGAGTGTTTGATTTTTTGAATTCACTAAGCCCGACCAGTAAATGATTTGATTATAATCACCTTTCGCAGCAACCAAACTTTGGTGCATCAACTCAGAGTTCACTGCAGGCATTCCCCAAATCACAGCCTGAAAAGCGCGTTGATAAATCGCTTGTTCGTTTACGTTAGCGGGTTTGAAACTAGAGCTGCCCGAGGAATCAGTTGCGGAAGTTGAAACAGCTTTGTTTGCTTCACCATTGTTTTGAGAGCAAGCAGAAAAAAACGCTATTGCAACGAGTAGAAAATTTAAACTTTTCATATCAGTTTATAGTTTATCGTTTATGCCGCCCGTACTGAAAGATATGTTCGGGCTGGGTTTGTAGTGTCTTGTCTAGGTACTCACTACTAAGTACTTTATTTCACCTCCTCAAAATCTCCCGGCTTCCAGCTACCATCAAATGCGGATTGATCAGGACCATAAACTCTGATATATACAAACCAACCTTTCCCGGGAATCGTTTTAATCCATTGCTTTTCTTTTCCTGCAGGAGCAGTCGGACCGAAATACAAATCGATTGAAGGTTCTTTTGCAAAATCTTTTAATTCAAACATAGATCGCAAAGCTGCGTATCCCTGATCCGTAATAACCTGGCTTCTTGTATCTGCATCGTATACAGTAACTGACCAAAATAATTTGGCGGGTACAGGTTGAGGTATGGTGAGCTTGTAAGTTTTGCCACCATCAACATATGCGCCGGTTTTATCACGCAGACCTAACCAATAAACAGAACCCTGACCGGCTTGTCTTCTGAACATTGCAGGTGAGGCTCCGATGGCTTGATAAAACCAAACTTCTCTTGCATCCAGATCTACGTAGGATGGTGCATCAAAATTTCCATTCTCGGGTCGCAATCCAACCCACTCCCACTGACGATCTTTCCAAACAACACGATCCGGTCTGCGATCAGCAAAAGCCTGAACACGCATCTGAGCATTGCCGATTTGTGCAGCCTTTTCAAGAATAGATTTCATTCTCGCATCGGGATTGAAGGGTTTTCCTTTTGCAATTCCGATTGCTGCTAATTCACCATAATAATTGCGATACCCTTCATATGCAGGTTCGCGATCTATAACTTTTGCTAATACTTCCCAGTATTTGATATTATTTTCCCACTCGAGCGGTGTTGTATTTTGAGGTTTTCCACTCAAATCAAGCCACTTAATTGAGGCAGCATTAGCGGGTGAGCCTAACGGATAAAATTTAATTGTCTTAATTCTTTCCATTGCTGCAGCTACATCACCGCCAACAGGCAATGAACGAATACCAACTGTAAGATTATTTGATGATGAATTCCAAACATGATAACCTGCAGGTATTTTTCCCTTGTAGTTTGGAGGAAGTATCACATGTTTGCCGCCCTTTCCTGCATCCGGACCTGGGATTCCCATATCAGCGACCCATCTCTGGTTCACATCCATCGCAACGACAATTAATGGGCCAGCTGGTAATTCAATTACAAAAGGCCCGGTGGACAAATCCAATAAGATCGGACCATATGGCGTGTCGGAATTCAATGTGAACCCAATTTGCTGAGGCTTACTATCAAGCGTACCCGAAGTATTGTTTGGTTGGATATTAATGGCAAGATTCCCCTGTAGAATTCCCTCTCCCGAAACAGTTGGATAAAAAAACCTGTAAGCCTGAATCGCACGATTCAAATCCGCATCGTCATATGCTTTTTGAATAGTCTCCTTAGTGGGGAACCCGTTCTTGAATTCATATCCCAGGTTCTCTGAGCTCTTTGCGGATGTTGAATCCCCCTTTGGGCTTGTCACTGGCGCGGATTGATTGCAGGCGGTTAAAAGACTTAGTACTGACACTAATGCCGCTGGTAAAAATCTCATAGTCAAAAGTTTTATGGTACTAACTAATGACACTTTTGACCCCCACTTTCCGCCATACTTAAAGAAAATTTCGAGAGACCTCTCGCAAAGGCGCAAAGTTCCGCAAAGAACGCAAATGCACCTTGGATTTAAATCTTAGATGGGTAGGTTTCAAATTGCTGTATGATTTTGTCGCCCCCGGATCGCTCGGTAAAATTTTCCTGGGGTGGATTCTGCGATAACTTTTCGCCAAAATTGCTGGGCTGGATGGTTTGATTCTATTTGAAATAGTTTCCAGTTGCCACGATGCAGGTTGAATATTTCGAAAGCAACCTTTTGGCCAAGTCTTTTATTTCTGAAATTCCTGAGCACGAAAAATTCGGCCATGGAAAAATAATTTCTGGCATCTAATTCAATCTGTCGCACCAGTAAAAAACCGGCATATTTTTCATCCTGAAGTATGAGATAGGGAAAACGATTTGTGGTGTCAGTCCAATACAGATCCAGGTCTTTATACTCCGGAAACAATCCATCTGCGCCAACATTCAAATCCATAAATTCGGAAAAGTCATGCATATAAAGCTGCATGAGATTTTGAATTACGATCTTATGATCAGCAGACGCTTTAATTAGTTTACTGTACTCCATAGAAAAGAAGGCCTCACGCAAAGGCGCCATGCCCTCCTACGTCGGGTCGCAAAGACGCTGAACGTTCAACTTTGAACTCTGAACCTTCAACTTTCAACCCTTGTTAGCCGCTTTTGCTTTTTCGATTTTGCCTTTCAAATATTCTGCATATTTCTTGTGTTTGTCGGCGCCCATGATTGCATCAAGTTGTCCCCAACGGGCTTCGCTAACCGCTTTTGCATATTTTTCTTTAGTTGCATCGTCTTTACCATAGCGATCGATGCGGTCAAGTGTGGACAGAAAGCAGATGTTTACATTGTCGATATCATCTAATTGAGTTTGAGTCATCCCCATAGTGTTTTTCAGGTATGCCTGATTGTCGGCCCTGAATTCTTTTGCTTTCATGATTTTTTCTTCCTGGGAAAGTTCGCTCCATTTTTGAGCGCGAACAACTGTTAATGCTAACAGAGACAATGCGAGGACAAATACTTTTTTCATGATAAATGGTTTAATAATAATTACGAAATATTTCACGCAAAGACGTTAATGATAGTCAAGACGCAAAGTTATTCTAACAAACTTTGCGTGCTTTGCGCCGGAAGGCTTTGCGTCTTCGCGAGAAATTTTATTTTTTTTGCATACAATTAAACATCCAGCGAATGCCGAAACGATCGAGGCAGACTCCCCAATAGGCGCCCCAAAACATATCCATTAGTGGCGAGATTTCAGAACCGCCTTCTGAAAGTCCGGCAAATAAACGTTCGGTTTCTTCACGGGTATCAGGTTCCAGATTTATTGTAACATTATTTCCTATTACGCGTTTGTGTCCCAAACTTTCAAGCATGTCAGTCGCCATTATAACAGTTCCACCCAAAATAGGTAAAGCTACATTCAATACACTGTTTGCTTCTTTTTCTGATAATTCCGGTGCACCGGGTGGACGAGGTGCATCTTTCATTCTTGCAATAGGCGCGAGAAATTCTGTTTGAAAAACTTTTTTGTAGTGGTTAAATGCCTCTTCTGTGTTCCCTGGAAAATTCAGGTAAATCGAAACTTTTGACATAACAAATTTTTTGAGTGGATAAATCTAAGCCAATATAAATATAGCGCCTTTTGAAATTAATCCCATACTTCACGCAAAGAAGCAAAGGTTCGCAAAGACGCAAAAGATTTTGCGAGAAATATTAATTTAGTAACATGAATCTAAGAACCATCAGCCTGATCGGCGCAATCTCCATAACTTCTTTTAGCGCTTACTCACAGCAGAGCATCGATCTCAATAAATCTTATGCAGATCTGCCGGTAAGTAAATCAGGTGGACAAACTCTCAAACTGAATTTGAAAAAAGATGGAATCTTTCAATTTGCGGCGCAGGAAATAAATGTTGGAATTCAAATGGAAATTTTAGATGGAGCCGGAACACAATTGAAGCAAAGTAACGAACCTAATGATCTGAATGATGTTCAGAGAATGGAATTTATTCCTCCTAATACCGGAACCTACACTTTAAAAATTAACTGGTTTAGTCATCCTGAAAACACTCCTGAAGGGAAAGTTACCCTGTTTGTAAAAAGCCTTTCTGATAAAGAAATTAAAGAACGTCAAAAAATCAGGAAAGAACTCGAGCCCGAAAATCAAAAAAATGTAACGACAATTGATATTGACCATTTCTGGTTTGCCTACGATAATCTCAAAAATTGTAAGACTTATGCGGATAGTGTCAATTGCATTCAGAAGAATTATTTGGACAGGGCCACAAATGGTTTGATTGATTTCATGCAGGTGAGAAATATTAATCCAGAGAATTTAATAGATGCTATCAGAAATAATAAGGCACGTTATGAAGCTGTTCGCAATAATACATATTTAAGCAGGAAAGCCGAACCCGTAATCAATGAAGTGTTTGAGAATTTCAAAAAGATATACCCTGGATTCAAACCTTTCAAAGTTTGTTTTGCTATCGGAATAAAAAATACAGGCGGAACTGTTTCAAATCAATTCGTTTTGATTGGTGCGGAAGTCACTACTGATACAACTGGAATGGGAAATGTGAGCGACGAAGACATTATTGCAAAAATAAAAGGCATTGTGGCACACGAATGCGTTCACACACAACAGAAAAATATTTTAGACAGTACAGCAATTCAGTGCAAACTTTTATCACAATGTTTGTTGGAAGGTGCTGCTGATTTTATCGCAGACCTGGTCGTTGGCAATCCCCGGGCATACGATTATGGTGATAAACATGAAAAGGAACTATGGAATGAATTTAAAAAAGAAATGTGTAGCGAAAATTATGGCAACTGGCTATATAATGGATATAAAAAATCCGACAGACCATCAGACCTTGGATATTACGTTGGCGCAAGAATTGCCAGGGCTTATTATGAAAATGCACCAGATAAAAAGCAGGCCGTTTCAGATATTATTGTGATAACTAACCCACTTAAATTTTTAGAGGCAAGTAAGTACGATTTGAAATGGAGAAACTAATTAAAGTACTGAGTACTTAGTACCTAGTACTTAGACATCATACATCCTGTGGTTCTACTGCGGTGAACAACTGCAGTTCCCTGATTTTTCGAATAAAAATGAAATTTTATTTCATTAGAGAGATTTTGTATTCGCCCGGCCTCAGCTAAAATGCCGTGAAAAAATGGGCGGAATGGAGCGTCTTTTCCCGCCATAGGCGGGATAAGACAGCAAAAGATGTCGAATGCACATTTGGAAAAATCATCCACGAAATGTTGATTAAAGGTCGAGAGGATCTAAAACTTCTTTTGCTGTAGCGGAATGCAGGCCATTTTAGGCATTTTAGGTGCAGCC
>PSRI01000082.1 GCA_003175935.1 Bacteroidota bacterium | reverse complement strand
CAATAAGCTGTCTTATCCTACATCCCATATCATAAATCTCAAATCTCATTATAATTATAAATGGCATCTAATGATGATAGTGGGACATAAATCATAATCCCTACAAATTATCTTCGCATCATGCACACTTATTTCTGCAATATCACCGGGAAGAATAAATTGAATTTGAATAAAAAGGAGATTTGGCCTTCGCCCATAAAATTTGTCGCTTAAATGACCTCTCGCATTCAATAATTATCGCTTACGGAATTGGCAGAATTTGACAAACCAATATTTCTTTATTCAGATTATTTTAGCGCCCATTATGAAAAATTTGACAAGAACCCTATTGACCAGCCTCATTTTGATAACTGAATTATTAGTTCATGCACAGCAAAGTCCACTTATGCAACGCACAGCATCTGCTGCGGCTGACAAAATTTATGATACCAAACAATGGTCCTTTGATTCCTACGCCCCAATTCGCGCGACTCCTCTTGCTTCAGGTAACTCGGTCTATTTTGGAAACGCACGTGGAATATTTTTTGCCCTTGACAAAAAAACTGGTTCTCTCAAATGGAAATATGAAACAGGTCATGCAATACATTCTTCCGCAATAGAAGCAAATGGGAAAATCATTTTTACAGATAACGCCCAAACATTATATGCCCTGAATGCAAGCGATGGAAAACTAATTTGGAAACTTTCATTTGGAAAAAAACTTACTTATTTGTGGCGATTCGATTACTATTACTCATCTCCTATAGTTTATGAGGACAGGATATTAGTGGGAGGAGATGATGGTTTCCTGCATTGTGTTGGTCTGAATTCAGGAAAAGAAATTTGGAAATTTGCTGCGGGCGGCGTGATCAGAACCACAGTTTCTATTGACAATGGCATTGCCTATTTCGGAGATACGAATGGCAAGCTTTATTCCATAGATGCTAAGTCAGGAACTAAAAAATGGAGCTTCAGCACCATGGGAGACACACTTAAAAGCAGCGACTATGGATTCGATAGAAATGCGATTCTTTCAAGTCCAGTTGTTTACCAAAGCTTCATCATATTCGGTTCACGCGATGGGTATTTATATTGTATAGATAAGGAAGGCAAATTAAAGTGGACCTCAAATCACAATTTTTCATGGGTAATTTCTACCGTTGCCGTTGTTGACAATATTGTTGTCACGGGAACTTCGGACGGTCATTTTGTACAGGCCGTTGATTTGACCAGCGGAAAAGAATTGTGGAGATACAAAGGATCTACCTTGTTTTGGTCCTCTCCATTGGTCATGAATGGGAAAATCTACATTGGGGGATACGACGGTCAATTGTATTGTTTGGACCTTAAATCAGGAAAACGGATCTCTCAATTCGAATCAGGAGCAACAATGCTTTCTTCCCCGGTGTTTAATGATGGATTAGTGTATGTGGGTTCGGATGACGGTAAAGTATATGCGTTAAAAGGTCGTGATGAAAAAGAAATCACACCATCTGAAAATCTGCAAAAGTTTGCCTTTTATGAGCCAGGAGTAAATGTTTATTACAAAAATGGGTCCGATGTCATGGTTAAATCTTACCTCGCGAATTTTAATTATAAAATTTTGGGGGAAGACAGTTTGAATGCAATGCTAAATAGGAGTGAGGCTAAAAATTCTGTTCTGGTTTTTGCTACTGACTATTTTCCAAATTCAATTATTTCGGACAGGGAAAATTCTTTGCTAAGAAAATATCTGGACAATGGCGGAAAAGTGATCCTGACTGGAATGAACCCGATAGTATATAAAATTGGTGGAGAAGCAAAATCGCCCTATGCATTTAATGTTCCCGCTGCAGATACAGTTTTGGGATTAAAATATGGTGAAAATGATACGCGTTCATTTGGTGGAATCATTCCTTCATTTCCAACCGAATCCGGAAAGGAATTCGGACTTGCAGATTATTGGGTTTCTATGCTTTTCATTGCGCAGGATAAAGTGGATAAAGTATTGGGCAAAAGCGAAAACGGAGAAGTGTCAGCATTCATAAAAAATTATAAAAACGGTGGCAGGCTGATTCAAATTTTCATAGATCCTGACAAACCATCTAACCTGGATTCTATTCTTAAATTGTCGGATGCTGCATTGAACTAATTAACCAATCAATTATTATTCGGAATTCATAATCCCGGGCAGTATTTATAAATTTATAAAGGCAACAATAATCGGGATTATGATTTTCAAGACGGTCATACCTATTCTATTTTCTGAAAATGTCCGAAGAAGTCTGGATTATTATGTAGATGTTCTTGAATTCGCTCGAAAATGGGATTGGGGCAGTCCTCCAAGTTTTGGCGGAGTTGTAAAAGATTCTGTTGAAATATTTTTCAGCGAAAATGCTCAGGGTAATAAGGGAACCTGGATATCGATAATGATTGATGACGTTGATACTTACTTTCAAAAAATAAGTGCAAGAGGGGCAAAAATTCTGGTTCCACCCGAAACTAAAGAATGGGGTGTTCGCGAAATGCTTGTTTGCGACCCTGATGACCATGTGATTCGTTTTGGATCGGAAGCATCCATTCAGGATCGCGAAATAAAATCAGGCACCTTACCTGATGAAATCAGGATTGTTCAACGATCGCCCAATCATTCCGAGCTTAACAAACTTGAAATTGCGATGGGCTGGGAACCTTCAGATGAAAGGAATCCACAACAAAATTCAACACATATATTCAGTGTTGTTGCAGAAAACCCGAATGGAGAAGTCGTCGGTTGTGCCTCACTGTTAGGTGATAACAAAAACTTTTTTTATGTTCATAATGTTTGGGTTGATCCGCGATGGCAAAATAAACACATAGGCTCAGCGCTTATGAAAGCATTGTCCGACTGGCTCGACCAAAATGCTTTGCCCAATTCTTCTGCCTGGCTTCATACCAACGAAAATCTGGCACCATTTTATAAGCAATTCGGTTTCAGTCCTGTATTTGGTATGTACCGTCAAATCAAATAGCGTCCTGGCGTGAAACTCTTGTCCAATTTGTAAAGAGTCGATTGTTATATAGGTAGTAAATTATTTCAATAACCCGTTTGTCGCATTGTCAATCATTGGATCCGGGTGAAAATGAAGGCAAACAAAAAAAATTTAGTATGGACGAATATATTCTCGTGTTCCGTCATGAAGACGGCACTAAAGTAGCCTCACCGGAGCAAATTCAGATCTGGATGAAACAAACAATGGACTGGATTGGTGGGATATCGGCTCAAAATAAATTTGTTGGTGGTAATGGTCTGCCATTTTCAGATGCAAAAGTAGTATGGCACAATAATGTGGTTACAAACGGCCCATTCGGAGACATTAAGGAAACTATTGGCGGCTACATAATTGTGAAGGCAGATTCAATAGATGAAGCTGTGGAATTCGCAAAAGGTAGTCCGGTTTTGCAGGGAGATGGCAACAGCGTTGAAGTTCGAAAGATTACAAAAGGCGGGGGAGATGGAGTTCACTAATTAATCCAGGCCTCTGTAATTTAGCAGGGGCCTTTTTCTATGTCGAAACATGAAATTTTACCAGACCTATTTAGAACGGAATACAGAAAAATGGTTTCGGTTCTTTGCAAACATTTTGGATTTGCTCAAATGGAAATTGCAGAGGACATTGCCAGTGATACTTTTCTAACTGCGGCGCAGGTTTGGGGAATAAATGGAGCACCTGAAAATCCTATTGCATGGCTTCACCGGGTCGCCATTAATAAAGCAAAAAATTTTTTGCACCGGAACCAGATTTTCGAAAAGAAAGTTGCTCCCAAAATTGAAAAGGATGAAGCAAATCTTCCTGAAGACGAAATCGATCTTTCACCACAAAATATCAATGACAGCCAGCTGCAGATGATGTTTGCGATTTGCCACCCTTCTATTCCGGTTGAATCGCAAATCGGACTCTCACTTCGAATTCTTTGCGGATTCGGAATAGAGGAAATTGCGGATGCATTTCTTAGCAACAAAGAAACTATAAACAAAAGATTATTCCGCGCGAAAGAAAAATTACGCGAAGAAAAAATAAAGATTGAATTTCCTTCTTTGGAAGAATTGGATCAAAGACTGGAAACTGTATTAACAACAATTTACCTGCTATTTAGTGAAGGATATTATTCTGTGAGTCAAAATCGCACTCTGCGTAAAGAATTATGTCTTGAAGCAATGCGCCTTTGCACCATGCTCGTAGAGAATCCCCGAACAAACAGGCCTCCGGTTAATGCCCTCCTGGCACTCATGTGTTTTCATGCCTCGAGGTTTGAAGCGAGGGTGGATGAGAATGGAGAACTTATTTTATATGAGGAGCAGGACACTTCTTTATGGAACACCGACTTAATTAGCAAGGGTGCTTATTTTTTAAATTGTGCAGCAACAGGAAATTTCATTTCGAAATATCATATTGAGGCCGTAATTGCTTATTGGCACACCCAAAGAGAAGATACAAAGGAAAAATGGGAGAACATTCTGCAGTTATACAACAAGTTGCTGCAGATTCAATACTCACCTATCGCTGCACTCAACAGAACATATGCACTTGCCAAGGCAAATGGTAAAGTGGAAGCAATCAGGGAAGCAGAAAAGCTTAAGTTGGAAAATAATCATCTCTATTTCCTTCTGCTTGGCGATTTATATATGGGAATCGATGATAGAAAAGCTAAAGAAAATTTATCAAAAGCTTACGCGCTTTCAAAAACAGATTCCAACAAAAAGTCTATTCAAAAGCGCATGGACCTTCTTCCTAAATAAGGTCCGATCCTGCGTTTCATCAAGAATGAACTGCAATACATGTAGTATAATATTTTCGACCTGTAGCACCTTATAGTTTTGATCCGGAATAATTTCCGGGATCGTCATGCGGCATTTCACCATTTTTTTTATTTGTACATTTTGGAGCAGTTATAGTTTTGCCCAAATAAGGGGTCGTATAGTTGATTCCCTCTCAAATGCCCCGATTTCACTGGCTAATGTGAGTTTGATCTCAGATTCCGGCAAAGCTCTGGGAACAGTTAGTTCTGATAGTCTGGGTTATTTTAGTTTGATTCAACGGCCAGGTAATTCATTTGCTATTTCAATTAGCCGGGTTGGTTATTCAACAAAGCATATATCAAAATTCGATTTCAAAAATTCGACAATGTTAGATTTAGGTGAAATCAAATTGGTATCAGATGAGCATGAATTGACTGGAGTTACCGTTACGGGAAGAAAACCGCTTGTGGAAAAATCAACTGATGGCATTGTTTACAACGCACAGCAGGATCAGGTTACAGCTGGCGGAACTGCTATTGATGTTTTAAAAAGAACGCCAATGGTTTCTGTGGGCCAGGATGGCACTCCTTCACTCAGGGGTAGTTCAAATATTCGAATATTCATTGATGATAAACCGGCGGATTTATTTGCATCAAGCGTTGCAGATGCTCTTCGGCAAATTCCTGCAGAAGACGTTATTAAGGTAGAAGTCATTCTTTATCCATCGGCCAAATATGATGCTGAAGGAACTGATGGAGTAATTAATATCACAACCAGAAAGAGAAAATTTAATGGAACTAATGGTACCATCAATGCAAATCTCGGTTTGAGATACCAGTATTCAAATATGTCCCTCGATTTAAAAAAAGACAAATGGATCTTAAGTACCAATTTGGGTGCTTATGCTTATCATAATAAAAATTCTGCCGAATTGCTCCGTGAAGATTCCGAAGAAAATGAGGTCAATCAAAATAGCAATTCAACTAGCAATGGCCGTGCTTATTTCATCGGAGGCAATTTGATTTATGAATTGGATTCTCTGAGTAATATATACGGCGGCTATCGGTTTCGGCATTACAATAGCGGGTCAAATAAAATTTCACAGAATCAATTGTTTAGTAGGGATAGCATACTCACGGAATACCAGTCAGAGATAGAAAATTTATGGGACAATAATTTCAATAGTTTTAATCTGGGCTATTCCGGGAAGTCGAAAAATAAATGGCGGGATGCCAAAGCTTTGGTTTCTTATTTTTCCATTAATGGCCATGAGCAATATGAATCAGACCAGGTTAGAGAAGAGAATGTAGACTATAGTGAGCATTACATGGGCCATGCCCGAACGGGTGAACTGACATTTCAGTTTGACCTCAATCAAAAGCTTTCTTCAGTTTTTAATTTCGAAGCAGGGCTTAAATCCAATTTCAGGAAAGTGGTGGATTCAAACCAATACAGCACACTTGAATTTTCTAAGTATGAATATGAGTTGGATAGTGCTAGATCGAATGAATTTAATTTCAGAAGGGAAATTTACGCTACATATACAAATTTCATTTTCACATTCAAAGGTCTGCAGATGAGGCTGGGAGGGAGGTATGAGCAAACAAAATTGCACAATGTTTTTAAGGACTCAGTTTTGATGATTCCTGACTATAAAAACTTTGTTCCATTTTTTCTTATCAATAAATCCTTAGGGGATAAGCAAACTATTAAATTTAACTTTTCCCAACAAATTTTGCGGCCCTATTATGGGTATCTTAATCCGGCAATTGATTACAGCGACTCTCTCAATATTGAATTTGGTAATCCTTATCTGAAACCTGAAATAACAAATAAGTACGAATTGGGCTATAATGGCAATATTGGAAAGGTTACATTGAATGCTTCAATATTTTACACCCATGTCCAAAATGGAATTGAAAATATCCGATATCCCATTGCAGAAGGAATTTTTGCGAATACCTATCGAAATATTGGGAAAAGAGATGGGTATGGCACCAGTGGCAATTTGAACTGGCGCAAAGGAAAATTTTCACTGGTTTCGAATTACACAATTCGGTACCTGATTCTAAAGAGTATTGCTCTCAACGCTAACAATAAGGGATTCCAGGTTAATGCTGGCATGACTGCCAATTACAAATTGAACCATGGTTATAGCGTTGAACTATTAATTAATTACAATTCCAGGAGCATTTTATTACAAGGGTACAGGGACGGATGGAAATATTTTTTCCTTTCCGTAAACAAAAAAATAAATAAGGAGAAAATAACGATAAGCCTCCGTGCAGAAACCTATAATCGAAATATCCTTGAAGATTTGAATACAGATTTATTTTCGCAAATTACAAACACGAAGTATCAAAATTTTTCACTCATGCTTGGACTTACCTGGAAATTTGGAAAAAAAGAAATTAAAATGCCTACGATCCAGCAGGGGACTTCTGACTAACTGCGTCTTTGCGCCCCTTCGCGCCTTTCTTCGCCCGCCAAAGTTGAGTTAAGCGAAACGACGGTGGGGCGTGAAATTCTTCGCAATTTGCCCTCAAAATGTCGGACTTACACCCTTCACAACTGAATTTCAATGGTTAATTTTATTGAACAATAATTGACCATGAAATCGAAAGCCATTGTTTCAAAAGATGTAGATAGCTATTTGGCTAAAGTTCCAGAGCCTGCGAGGTCCACGCTGGAAAAAATTAGATCTATTATAAGAGAAACGGCTCCGGATGCAGAGGAGGTGATCACTTACGCGATCCCGGGTTATAAATACCATGGCATGTTAGTTGCATTTGCTGCATTTAAAAATCATTGCAGTCTGTTTGGTATGGGAAAGGAAGCAACACAGGTTTTTAAAGAAGAACTTTCTGAATACAAAACTTCACCAGGTACTATTCAATTTCCCCAGGACAAACCCCTCCCGAAGGCTTTGGTACAAAAGATTGTAAAAATGAGGATGAAACAAAATGAAATGAGAGAGCTTACAAAAATTCGGAAGAAAGCCGCCATTAAAAAATCTGCTACCGCAAAAAAATCGGCTGCAAAGAAATAACCTGCAAGTCCCTGAGCTAAATATTTATTGAAATTTCTTAAACCAAAATGAAAAATTATGGATAAGATAACACCATGCCTTTGGTTCGATGGAAACGGAGAAGAGGCTATGAACTATTATGTTTCGATTTTCAAAAATTCAAAAATCAAATCGATTTCACAATACGGAGATATTGGACCCGGGAAAAAAGGCTCTTTGCTAACAGGAGTTTTTGAACTTGAAGGCCGTGATTTTATGGTTTTGAATGGTGGTCCAATGTATAAATTCACTCCTGCCATTTCTCTTTCGGTTGATGTTAAGACGCAGGAAGAATTAGATTATTACTGGGACAAACTTTCTAGTGGGGGCGACATCCAAATGTGTGGTTGGCTGGTCGATAAATATGGAGTGTCCTGGCAAATTGTGCCTTCTAAAATGGGAGAATATATTACCGATAAGGATCCACAAAAAACTAAACGAGTAATGGAAGCTATGATGCAAATGAAAAAGTTGGATATTAAAAAGCTGCAGGATGCTTATGATGGAAAATGATTTGAAATCGCTCCTATAAAAAAACCACAGAGCAACTCCGTGGTTTTTTAATTATTGGTCAAGATGAATTCAGGATCTAAATCGTAGCCATGTCAATTACAAAGCGATATTTAACATCGCTCTTTTCCATTCTTTCAAATGCAGTATTCACATCTTTGATATTGATAAGTTCAATATCTGAAGTGATATTATTCTCCGCGCAAAAATCCAACATCTCCTGAGTTTCTTTGAGTCCGCCAATAAGTGAACCGGACAAACTTCTGCCCTGGAAAATAAGATTCGCGGCAGGTACTGACGCGGGAACCGTAGGTAATCCTACGCAAACCATACTGCCATGTGTTTTGAGCATGCTCAAATAAAAATTGTAATCGTGCTCTGCAGAAACCGTATCCAAAATGTAATTAAAATAATTCTGGACGGATTTAACCTGTTCTTCATTTTTAGTGTTAATAAATTTGTGCGCACCTAATTTTATTGCATCAGCTTCTTTTGAAGGTGAAGTGCTTAGTACGGTAACTTCAGCGCCGAATGCCACAGCAAATTTTACTCCCATATGGCCAAGTCCGCCAAGACCCAAAATGGCAACTTTATCTCCTGCTTTAATGTTCCATTTTTTAATTGGTGAATAGGTGGTAATTCCCGCACAGAGCAAAGGCGCAACTTTATCGAGCGGAAGGTCTTTGTTGACTTTTAGTACAAAGTCTTCGTCGCAAACAATTTTGTTGCTATACCCACCATAGGTAATTCCATCACCATGGCGATCGGGAATACCATAAGTATAAGTAGCCCCATTTAAACAATACTGTGCAAGATCATCCTTGCAATTTTCGCACTCGCGACAGGAGTCAACCAGACAGCCAATGCCAACAGTATCGCCAACTTTGAATTTGGTTACATCGGTTCCTACGGCTGTTACTATGCCTACAATTTCATGTCCGGGCACCAAAGGATAACTAGAAAATCCCAGGTCGTTCCGAATAAAATGAAGATCTGTGTGGCACATTCCTGAATACTTAATATCTACTTGAACATCGTGCGGTCTTGGATTTCTTCTGGTAAAATCCCATGGAACTAAATTTTCTCCGACACCCATAGCAGCATAAGCTTTCGCTGGTATTCTAAAAGCGGTTTTCTCTTCCGCCTTCAATTCTTGAAGTTCAGGCATGATTTACGGTTTTAGATTTTAAAAAATAGCTGGTCGGTCGAAATTAAATGGGCTGGTAGGAACAGTAAGTTAAGCATTCTAATACGAGAACTCAAATATTCGAGATTAGCTTTTTTGGGTTTTTCTGCGTTTTTTAAAAAAGAGTCCAAATTTTTACGGACGGAACAATTACCCTGAAAACTAAAGGTATCTTAGAAAGGATTTTTGGAACGCCCCAACTAAATCACTATCTATGAAGTCTTCGTTTCGTCAAATCTTCGTAATTGTCTTAGCGTTATTTGTCCATTTTATTGCCCATTGTCAAAATGCCGATATTATGAATACTTCCC
>PSRI01000029.1 GCA_003175935.1 Bacteroidota bacterium | reverse complement strand
AATCGAAGTGATAATTTACGACAAATTTTTTAAAAGGAGCGATTACAGTGGCAAAGGTTTATGTTTTCGATCATCCACTTATTCAGCACAAACTAACATACATACGTGATAAAAAAACAGGAACAAAGGACTTCCGCGAGCTTGTAGATGAAGTTGCTACCCTGATGGCATTTGAAATCACCCGCGATATGCCGCTTGAGGAAATTGAAATTGACACACCTGTGACAAAGACTAAAGCAAAAGTATTGTCAGGGAAAAAAATCGGCCTTGTCCCAATCCTTCGTGCCGGTATCGGTATGGTAGATGGCATGCGAAAATTGATTCCAGCAGCGAAAGTGGGCCATATTGGTTTATACCGCGACCCAGAAACATTAAAACCAGTAGAATACTACGTGAAGCTCCCTAGCGATGTAGAAGAAAGAGACTTCATCGTTGTTGACCCAATGCTTGCCACTGGCGGCTCCGCCATCGCAGCCATTGACTCCTTGAAAAAACGCGGGGCTAAAAACATCAAATTTATGTGTTTAATTGCCGCCCCCGAAGGAGTAAAAGCCCTTGAAGCTGCCCATCAAGATGTCGATATCTATATCGCCGCCCTTGATGAAAAACTTAACGATCACGGGTACATCGTTCCTGGTCTCGGTGACGCAGGGGACCGTTTATTTGGAACAAAATAAAATAAGGTACGGGGAATACTGCAATTGATGCGTTGAAAACAACGGTAAAGACGATCAACTTGGCAACGGCCACTTAATTCTCTTAACAGCGGATCCACGCGAAAGCCCCGGTGAACCAAAAATGTAGTGGGTAATTGTTCAATATTACGAGGGAATACACATTTAAATTAACTATGAGAGGTTGACTCAAAAGATCTTTAAAGAGTGATTTTTTGAGCCAGCCATTTTTATATTTATTTTTTAATATGTAAATAAATGGAAAGTCTTTTAGGGGAAAAGTGAATAGTTTATATTAATAGATAAGGTTAGAAATATCTCAAGTTGAATATATATACGTCTTTATTTAGGGGAGCACTTAATGAGTATTTCTGCAGAATTAGCACAAACCATTGTTTCAGACATGAAAGAAATCATTAATCAGGATATCAATTACATTAATAATGATGGAATTATTATTGCAAGCACTGATCTCAGCCGCGTAGGTTCGTATCATGGCGGTGCGAAAAAAGTTTTGAAAACCAAAGATGAACTAATTATCCATACTGATGAACAGTTTCCAGGTGCACGTAAAGGCATTAATATACCTGTATATTTTGAGAAAAACATTGTAGGGGTTATTGGAATAACTGGCGAAAAGTATGAAGTGGAAAAATACGGAAGAATTTTAAAAAGAATGACAGAGCTGTTGATTAAAGAGGAGTATATTAAAAAGCTAAAGAACCAAGCAATAGAAAATCAACGTATGATTATTGAGGAACTTTTATTTAATGAAAATGGGATGAATGATAATAGTTTCCTAAGTCCCATGAAGTTTTTTAATATAAAAACCAATATCAAGCGAGTAGTGGTTATTTCTGATATCTTTGGTGATAGCACAAAAATTTTAGAGAGAAAAAATGGAATTTATAATATTTATAATGATATGTTAATAAGCAATCATCCTGAAAATCTAATAATGCAAAATAAAAATCATGTAATCATGATTTTAAACGTAATCTCCCGAGAAAATTTAGTTTTAATCCTTAAAAATATTGCAAAAGAAATTCAATCAAAGTACGGGTTAGAATCTAAATTTGGCATTGGCACAATAGAGGAAGATCTCCAAAGTTTAAAGCAGTCCTATGAAAAGGCAAGGCTTGCCCTCGATTGTGCATCCATATCTGAATCAAATAATATTAAGTTTTATAATGATATGGATATCGAGATCATATTGGAAAGTATATCAAAAAACATAGCTGGGGAGTTCATTCAAAAGGTATTGGGAAAATTGGATGAAAAGGAAATTCAAGAATATCGTGAAATAATTAATTTATTCGAAGGCTTCAATGGCTCCATTAAACAAATTTCTGATTCACTATTTATCCATAAGAACACCTTGCAGTACAGATTGAACAGATTATATGATAAAACGGGATATGATATGCGAAGGTATCATGATTTTACAGTTTTAAAAATAGCATTTTCATTTATAAATACCTGATTTTTCAGTGAAAAAAAATCTCTCAGCTCCAACTGAATTACAAAAATAAATAAATGAAAAAAATCCATTTCTGATCGTTAAAATGATAAAGAGTAACGATCAGAAAGGATTCTTATAAAATTGAACTTCTGGTACAAAAGTAAGGATCTTTAGAGAATTTGATGATCTCAATTAACAAAGGATAAGGGAACACTAGCAACTTGAATTATTTTATCCTACTTATAGTCATAGAAACCGTTTCCAGACTTTTTGCCATTCCTTCCAGCCCTCATCATATTTTTCATTAGAAGTGGAGGGGCCCAGCGGTTATCGGCAAATTCTTTTTGAAAATACTCCATAACGTGGTAGCCAATATCAACACCTGCATAGTCTTGAAGTTCAAATGGCCCCATTGGATGATTTAACCCAAATTTAATGGCTTTATCTATATCCTCTTTAGTGGCAATATCTTCTTCAAGAACTTTAATGGCTTCAATGTAAAATGGCATCAATATACGGTTAACGATGAAGCCAGGAGAATCCTTTTTTACCTCAACAACTTCTTTTTTCAAACTTTCAGCTACTATTTTTAATGTATCTATGGTTTCATTACTTGTTTCAAGTCCACGAACAACTTCAACAAGCTTCATAATTTGTGGAGGGTTAAAAAAATGCATACCTGCAACACGATCGGGACGATTGGTGGCAAAAGCAATTTCTGTAATAGACATAGATGACGTATTTGTTGCTAGAATAACATCTTCTCTCACAATTGCGTCAAGCTCAGTAAATACCAATTTTTTCAACTCTAAATCCTCAAGCACTGCTTCTATTATTAGATCCACTTCTTTTAAATCATGTAGATTTATAGTGGTGGTTATACGCGAAAGGGCTTCCAGCTTTCCCTCTTCTGTTAATTTTCCCCGTTCCACACTTTTATTCATAAAATTATTTATACGCGTTAAGCCACTCTCAATATAGCGTTCTTCAATATCACGCAAAATGACATGATAACCATTTAATGCAAATACATTCGCAATACCAGCGCCCATTGAACCTGAACCAACGACCCCTACAGTTTTAATAGCCATCCAAACCTCTCCTCTCACAATTTATCATTTTACTTCTAGTATAGGTATTTAATAGTCAAAAGAATGTATTACAGGTAATAAATTCATTGTTCTTTTACATTATTATATTGTTACTCAATACAAAGATAATTGAAAAATTATTTATATATAAAAGAAAGAAATCGCTATCTTCGTATTGAAGTAATTTCCTGTATGGATGGATAAATTGTAGTGGAATACACAGCTGGATTAGAAAAGGAGTTTATTAAAAGGTTAAGTCAAATATAAACATTGTTATAATGAACAAAATACATAGATAATAGTAGCTCTTTTTTTGGTTACTTGGCTAATGTTTTTAAATTTTTGAACGCTTATAATAAACCTACCAAGAGGTTAATTATAATTTTTTTGGAAAATGAATAAACCAATTTAAATTAATTAATGCTGCAGAACGAGCATTGTTGTATAACTAACCAACAATTTTATAGATGGGGAGTGATTGGATGAAAATTGTCATTGCACCAGATTCTTTTAAGGAAAGTTTGACTGCTTCGGAGGCTTCGGAGGCAATTGAAAAAGGATTTCGAAAATTTTTACCTCACGCGGAAATTATAAAGGTACCTATGGCAGATGGCGGAGAAGGAATAGTTCAGTCTCTGATCGATGCAACAAATGGAAAAATAGTGAATAAACGTGTAACCGGACCGCTAGGAACTTCAGTGGAGGGATTCTTCGGAATACTCGGAGATGGAAAAACTGCCGTGATTGAAATGGCAGCTGCTTCAGGTTTACATCTTGTTCCAGCTGAACAACGAAATCCATTATTGACTAGTACAAAAGGTACGGGTGAGCTGATTCTTGCTGCTATAAATGAGGGTGTTGGCCATATTATTATTGGAATTGGCGGAAGCGCAACGAATGATGGCGGCACTGGAATGGCGAGAGCATTAGGTGTGAAGTTTTTAGATGAAGCTGGAAATGAAATTGCTGAAGGCGGTGGAGTCCTTCACAAGTTAGCTTCTATTGATATTTCCGGACTGGATCCCCGCCTGGAAAAAGTAAAGATAGAAGTGGCATGTGATGTGGATAGTCCGTTAATTGGACCAACAGGAGCATCGGCTATTTTTGGACCACAAAAAGGAGCCACTCCGCAAATAGTAGAACAGCTTGATCGAAACCTTGCACACTATGCTGAAATTTTAACGCGTGATTTGGGAAAACAAATTGCGGATGTTCCGGGGGCAGGTGCAGCAGGCGGACTGGGTGGCGGATTAATGGCATTTCTTAACGCAGAGCTAAAAAGAGGCGTCGATCTTGTCCTTGAGGCAACTAAATTCAAGGAAATAGTGAAAGACGCCACGTTGGTTATTACCGGTGAAGGGAAAATTGATAGTCAAACCATTCATGGTAAGACGCCAATCGGTGTGGCTAAAACAGCCAAACAATATGGAGTACCGGTTGTTGCGATCGCCGGAAATCTCGCAAATGATTGCGAAGTTGTTTACGAACATGGCATTGATGCATTATTCTGTATCGTCCCTGGGGTAATCACATTACATGAAGCATTTGAACATGCTGCTGAAAATGTGGAGACAGTAGCTGCAAACATTGCCTGCTTAGTAAAAATGATAGGTCAAAAAAAAGTGAATACACTTAAAGTAGTAAATGGCTAAATGAGGCTGACTCAAAAGAACTTTGATTGATAGTGATCTTTTGAGCCAGCCTTATTTTTTTTAATATAAAAACTAGGCTTGATCGCAGTGATAGTTTAATAAATTACGAAGACTAATGAAATCTTCGTGAATAAAGAAGGATAGTGAAGAAAGTAAAAGTATCTATTACAGGTAATAAATATATCCCTATTGTAGAATATTATATTGTTACTGAATACATAGATAATTAAAAAAATTGAATTTATAATGTTAAAAAAGAAGTTGCAATCCTATATGAATCTATATTTTAGAAAGGATGTGATAGGCTGAAGCCTGCATCATTCGGCACATTTGAAGGAGGAAACATAAGACTTTCCAGTATTATGAAAGCGCTTCATAACGAATGTGTTTGTATTCCAGATGAAGTAGGTATCATTCGTTTTGAAAATTCACAAATCAATCTTAACAAGTGGCAATAATATTTTTACAAAATAGAGAAAAGAGGTTATGAAATGAAAAAATATTTTTCCATGTTTATGGTTTTAGCCTTATTTGTTGGCCTATTGGCTGGTTGTGGATCCGCACAAACCTCTGGTGCTAACAAATCAGATTCAGGAAAAGCAGGAAAAGGCAATTTTGTTATCGGGTTTGCCAATGGATACATTGGAAACACGTGGCGTTCACAGTTTGTTGATAACGTAAAGGCACAAGGTGAAAAACTTAAACAACAAGGAGTAATCAAGGATATCAAAATTGCAAACTCCAATGCAGATGTCTCTAAACAATTAACGCAATTGAACCAAATGATTAGTGAAGGCGTAAACGCACTTATGATTGACCCAGTTTCTGCGGATTCATTGGGACCAATTGTAGCAAAGGCAAAAGCAAAAGGGATCCTGGTAGTCATTACAAATGACCCGGCTGCGTATGAAGGAACTTACTCAGTAATTGGTAACAATGATGCTTTCTGGAGAATTCAAGCAAAATGGCTTGCAAACAAGCTAAATAATAAAGGTAATATTGTTCAAATTAATGGTTTACCAGGAAATACTGCAGATACGTTCCGACGTCAAGCAGCAAAAGAAGTATTGGGCAAGACAGATATTAAAGTATTAGCAGAAGCACCAGGAAAATGGGATGAATCAGAAGCACAAAAAGTAACGTCTACATTCCTTTCTACTTATAACAATATCGATGGGATCTTAACTCAAGACGTAATGGCAGAAGGAATTCTTCGTGCATTTGACACAGCTGGTAAAAAACCGCCAGTTATGACTGGTGACTATACTTACAGCTTCTTACGTACATGGGCTAAAACACCTGATCTTGATTCCATTGCAGTTCCTTATGCTCCAGGCGTTGGTGTCGATGCACTTAACATTACAGTACAACTTCTTCAAGGCAAAAAGTTTAATGATAGTGTGTTACAAGCGAACCCACTAAATACTAAGTTAAAAAATGCTCTATTGGTTGACCCTCCATACGTTGTAACAAAAACAGCTCAACCGAATGCTCCATGGATGGAAGGATTAAAGTTCACAAAAGCAATCAGTGTTGATGATGCAGTTAAGATTGGTGAAGGTAAGCCAGGAACAGCTGCTCTTGATGCCGGAATGACGGATGATCAGATTAAGTCTTTCTTTAAATAAAATAACTACAACTTACAATACGAAATAATTGAAAAGCAGTCTGTTCTGACTGAACAGACTGCTTTTCCTTAATTAAGGCGGTGAAGCGTATGTCATTAGAAATAAAACAGCTTGCAAAACGATATGGATCAGTTGTTGCGATTCGCCAAGCTTCATTAAAAGTAAATGATGGCGAAGTAATGGCAATTCTTGGTGGTAATGGTTCCGGAAAGAGTACTCTGGCAAAAATAATTGGGGGTGCTGTAAATCCAAGTGAAGGAATCATTACCTATGGTACCGAGAAGCTTCAGGTTAAATCACCGAAAGATGCAAAAAGAAAGGGGATTGTCATTACATCTCAGGAGTTAAGTTTGTTTGATAACCTAAGCGTTAAAACAAATCTCCTTATGTGTGAGATTCCGAGAAAATTTGGATTGTTCGTTGATAAAAATACCCTGGAAAAAAGAGCCGAAGGAATCATGGGGAAAATGGGGATTAGTCACCTATTGGATAAACCGACGAAGGAATTAGCCCCGAATGAACAATATATGGTTGAGTTTGCAAAAGCATTGATTCAAGAACCGAAAGTGTTAATTATTGATGAGATAACCTCAGCTTTGTACCGTGAGGATGTGGAAATGGTTAAGAATTTGGTAGCAGAGCTAAAACGAAAAGGCTGTATGATCTTGTTTATTTCCCACCGCATGTCCGAGATATTTTCGATGTGCGATTCAGTTACAGTGATGAAAAACGGAGAAACGATTGGTACATTCGGGATCAATGAAAAAAGTGAAAATGAGCTGCTTTCCTTAATGACTGGTAAAGATTTAACACGTGTCGAAGAAAGCGAAGTTGTCAGCCATGGCCGCGAAGACAAAGCTGAAATGATGCTATCCATAAAAAATCTTAAACTTCAAAGCTTTTCTAAATCGATTGATCTCGAAGTTCGAAAAGGTGAAATTATTGGCGTTGCTGGCCTGCAGGGTCATGGCCAATCGGATTTAGTACGTACATTATTCGGCTTGCAGCAGCACATAAAGATAAACCTGGATGGAAAACAAATCGATATTACAAACCCATATCAATCCGTTCAAGCCGGTCTTGCATTTATTTCCGGGGATCGTGAGAGAGAAGGGGTTTATGGCACAAGGTCCATTTCTGAAAATTTAAGGTCGGTAAAGGAACTTGTAACCAAACAGGGAGATGTACCGGAAGAAGAACTCCTAAAGGATTACGGTGTTGTATTTAATTCGGTCAATCAGCCGATTAATACGTTGAGTGGTGGAAATCAACAAAAGGTTGTTATCGGGCGTTGGATGGCAACAGAACCTAAAGTTGTCCTTGCCGATGATCCTACTAAGGGAATTGATGTTCAGGCCCGAAGAGACGTTCATCGAATCTTGCATAAATTAGCAGAAAAAGGGTCTGCAGTCATCATGGTTTCCAGCGATGATGAAGAACTTGTTGAGTTAACAAAACGGGTGAAACTAGCAAAAATCATTGTCATGTATGAAGGACAAATATCTGCAATTTTAAAAGGATCAGATATAACGACAGAAAACATTATTTCAGCATCAATGCCGATAGGGGTGTGAGACGGTTGAAAAATATAGTTAACAGGTCATTAAAATGGCCGGCTTTTCCGAGTTTAATATTACTTATTCTGTTTTTTATCATCAATGTCATATTGAGTCCGGGATTTGCGGCTCCAAATGCGTTAGCAGGATTTTTGGCCTATAATGTTCCGCTTGTTTGTGTAGCTATAGGGGTTGCCGTCGTTTTGTTAACCGGTGGTATTGATATTTCCTTGGGTGCACAGGTCTCATTGGTCAATGTCGTATTTGTTACGTTGATCGGCTTAAAGTGGAGTTTTATGGGGGCCCTTCTGGGAGCGGTGGGAAGTGCGCTTGTCTTTGGAGCAATCAATGGGTTTATTGTCGGGTTTTTACGAGTCACACCGCTTTTAACGACCTTTGCGACTTCCTCAATCATTGCCGGTTTGGCTTTATGGATTATGCCAACTCCTGGTGGAATGGCTCCGGAGAATTTCATTACATGGTATAGCGATTTTATTTTTGGTATACCTGTACCAGTTATTTTTGTAGTCATTTCATTTTTACTATGGGTCATTATCAAATATACTCCACTGGGAATTTGGATTTTGGCAACGGGTAAACACGATATGAAAGCATATGTATCAGCTATACCTGTTTCTTGGGTGAAGTTCTTCGTCTATGTATTTGCTTCTTTGCTTTCAGCAATTGGAGGAATCGCATTAACAGGGAGTGTTGGATCAGGAGATCCATTAGTTGGTCTTCCTATTGCTTTGAACGCAATTGCCGCATGCGTTATCGGCGGTTTGTCCTTAAATGGCGGTTATGGAGATGTATGGGGATCCATATTCGGAGGACTGTTCCTTGGTCTCGTGATAACAACAGTACTGGGGGCAAATATCCCTTCGTTTTATCAAGATTTCGTTTCAGGAATAATCATCTTATTTGGTGTACTTGGTGCTTCAATGCTAAGAAAAATAAATTTGCCGGAGCTTAACAGTCGAAAACCTCAAATCGAAACGGGACGAAAGCCTCGGGGGATGGAGGTGGAAAAAATTGAACAAAGGTAAACTTAAGGTATATTTACCATCCATTACAGCAAGTATTGTTTTACTAATAGTTGGTCAAGTATTAAGTAAAGGTTTTGCTTCAGCGAATAATATAGGAAGTATTCTCACTGTAGCAAGTGTTTTAGCGATTGCTTCTATTGCTCAGACATTAGTCATCCTGACAGGGAATGAAGGGATTGACTTATCTGTTGGAGCTGTTATGTCAATGGGTGCACTTTTTGGTCCTCTGCTTGCAGGGGGGGCATCTTCGCATTTGCCAATTGCTTTTCTTATGCTGGCAGTAATCGGTGGTTTGATCGGACTCATTAATGGGATCGGTGTTCAATTTGTAAAAATACCACCACTTGTTATGACTTTGATTATGGTATCGGTTGTGAACGGATTTTCATTGGCTTACACAAAAGGACAACCAGCTATTCAGATGCCACCGGTATTGCTGGAGGTTGGTGCAAAAATTTTCGGCCCAATTCGCTGGTTGCTGATTATTGCTGTTATTATTCTAATCATTATGGAAGTCATTCTTCGTAAAAGCAGATATGGAAGATCTCTGTATTTAGTTGGGAACAACCGCAGAGCTGCTGAAATTGGTGGGATCGGTGTTAACAAGATCGTTATTCTCAGCTATGTGCTTGCTGGAATTATTGGTATTTGGTCTGGTTGCATCCTGGTTGGATATGCTGGAAGTGCTCAATTGGAGATGGCAAAAGACTATACATTGCTTTCTATCGCAGCCGTCGTAATCGGGGGAACTAAACTTACCGGTGGCGAAGGCACGTTGCTTGGGGGAGTTCTCGGTGCAATCGTACTAACGATCCTTACGAGTGTGCTGGTTGCTGTAGGAATGCCGGATGGTGTACGCGAATTAATCCAGGGATTAACATTACTTGTTATTTTAATGGTTTATTCAAGAGCACCAAAACTTAGACAATAAAATTGATAAATTGTGGAAATATACTGACCCAAAAAGTTGTTAAAACAACTTTTTGAGGTCAATTTTTTCATATTGGTGGTGATATCTTCAATGAATATTTCAGCAGAATTGGCACAAACAATTGTTTCAGACATGAAAGAAATCATTAAACAGGACATTAATTATATAAATAATGATGCAATCATTATTGCAGGAACGGATACAAGTCGTATTGGTTCGTATCATGGCGGTGCGAAAAGAGTTTTGAAAACCAAAGATGATCTTATAATCTACACGGATGATCAGTATCCGGGTGCACGTAAAGGCATTAACATACCTGTGTACTTTGAAAAAAACATTGTAGGGGTTATTGGAATAACGGGCGAAAAGCACGAAGTGGAAAAATACGGAAAAATTATAAAGAGAATGACTGAGTTGTTGATTAAAGAGGAGTATGTAAAAAGAATAAAGAACCAAGAAATAGGAAATCAACGTATGATTATTGAGGAACTTTTATTTAACGACAATGAAAATCATGATAATAGTTTCTTAAGTCCGATGCAGTTTTTTAATATAAAAGCTGATGCAAACCGGGTAGTGGTTGTTTCGGATGTCTTTGGTGTCAGCAGTAAAATTATGAAGGAAATGAATGGAATTTATAATGTATATAAAGACATGTTAATAAACAATCATTCTGAAAATCTAATGATGCAAAATAAAAACCATATCATCATGATTTTAAATGTAATCTCCCGAGAAAATTTAGTATTAATCCTTAAAAATATTGCAAAGGAAATTCAGTCAAAGTACGGATTAGAATCCAAATTTGGAATCGGTACAATGGAAGAAAATCTCCTGAATTTAAAATTTTCCTATGAAAAGGCAAGGATTGCTTTGGATTGTGCATCCATATCCGATTCAAATAATATTAAATTTTATAGTGACATGGATATTGAAATCATACTGGAAAATACCTCAAAAAATATCGCTGGAGAGTTTTTTCAAAAGGTGTTAGGAAAGTTAGATGAAAAGGAAATTCTGGAATATAGTGAAATATTTAGTTTATTTGAAGAGTTTAATGGTTCGATTACAAAAATTTCAGACTCGTTATTTATCCATAAGAACACCTTACAATATAGATTAAATAGATTATGTAACAAAACCGGATATGATATGAGGAGATATGGAGATTTCGCGATATTAAAAATTGCATTTTCATTGATAGAAAAAAGAAAAATTAAAATCGGATCACGTTTAAAAGAGCCTGATTTCGCAGTCATTGAATGTTAAAAGAAAAAATTTCCTATATTAGATAGTCAAGTATATATGTTACCGATAACATATATTTTTTTTTT
>PSRI01000062.1 GCA_003175935.1 Bacteroidota bacterium | reverse complement strand
AGCGATGAACCAGACAGCGCTGTCATGAGTATAACGGTACCGGATACACTAACAGCAATTGGTAATGGCAGACTTCGTTCAAAAACGAATGATGGAAAATTAGCGACCTATACCTGGGAGGTATCCAATCCGATCAATAATTATGATATTATTCCATACATCGGCAAATATGCGCACTGGCATGAAGATTTTTCCGGCGAGAAAGGACATTTGGATTGTGACTACTGGGTTTTGGAATACAATCTGGAAAAGGCGCAGGCACAATTCAAACAGGCTGCGCAAATGCTTACCTGTTTTGAACACTGGTTCGGACCATATCCATTTTATGAAGACGGATACAAACTCGTAGAAGCTCCTCACCTTGGAATGGAGCACCAGAGTGCGGTAGCGTATGGAAACAGATTCGAAAATGGATACCTGGGAAGAGATCTTTCAAGAAGTGGTTGGGGTTTGAAATGGGATTTTATTATTGTTCATGAAAGCGGACACGAATGGTTTGGCAATAATATCACTACTAAAGATGTTGCTGATATGTGGGTTCATGAAGGCATTACTAATTATTCTGAAACTATATTCACAACCTGCCAGTTTGGAGTTGAAGCAGGAAACGATTACGTAATCGGCACGAGAGCAAACATCAGAAATGATATTCCGATCATCGGCACTTATGGAGTAAATTCTGAAGGGTCAGGTGACATGTATTACAAAGGCGGGAACATGATGCACATGATTCGCCAGATTGTAAATGACGATGAAAAATTCAGGCAAATTTTAAGGGGATTAAATAAAGAATTTTATCATCAGACTGTTACTACCCAGCAAGTGGAAAATTATATTTCCAAACAGGCTGGTACAGATCTTTCTAAAATATTCGACCAGTATTTGAGAACAATTCAAATTCCAAATCTCGAATATAAAGTTGATGGGGGAAAATTGACCTACAAATGGACCAATTGTGTTCCGGGATTTAATATGCCGCTAAAAGTTACAGTAGGTACCGAAACCCGTTGGATCAAACCAACTGAAAAGGAGCAAACCCTCGATCTCGGTTCCGAAACCAAATTCGCAGTCGATCGAAATTTTTACATTACATCGAAAGCTGATTAATAATTGCGTCATTCTCCGTCCGCCATAGTTTTGCTACGTATAACGAAGGTGGTTAAAAACTTAATGTGTAGATGTAATTGTCTGGTCATGAGTTACCCTCCCGGCACCGCGGTAACGATGACTCCAGTATGGATCATCAAGGTCGCTGATCATTACACCGCCTGAAGTTGCAGCATGCACAAATTTGTTATTCCGCAGGTACACGCCAACGTGAGAAATGCCTCCGCGCGTGTTAAAGAATACTAAATCACCTTCTTTCAATTCTTTTGAAGAAATGGATGCAGTCATTTGTTTTTGTTCCCTAGCAGTTCTGGGAATATCAACTCCATAAACTGTACTCATTAGCATTTGAACAAATGCCGAACAATCGATACCATTGTGAGTGCTTCCTCCCATTCGGTAAGGAGTGGCCCACCAGGATTCGATATACTGATACAGTGCCAGGTTATTGATGCTTTCCACTTCAACATTCATACGGATTGCATACTTGAATTGCATTTGCTCACCTTGTTCGATGCCAGAAGGAAATAGACTATTGGAAGAAACGGGGATATCTTTTGTAGGGGCTTCAATAGAAGTCGAAGAACTGCCGGTTTTGCCCTCTGTGCTTATATTATTTAGGAAGCGACTGTCTTCGGATTTTTTCGTCACATTTTCCCCCGAAACATTAGAAGAATTGGACACGGGTTTGAACAGTCCGCAACTGCTGACTGCTATCATTATGATTATCAAAAAGATAGAATTTTTCAAACCGTCCATTTTTAGAGCCCTTACAATTCACAAAAATCAGACCAACACTAAACGTCAATATAGCGACTTCATTGCATATGGGGAAAATCGGTTGCCTATAACTTCGAATTACTTAACGAAATTTGCATTTCGGCCCTCGAATTGAACCTGGAAGCCGGCCCTTAATTTTTAGAAAACAATGCCCAAATTTTCCCATCTACATGTGCACACCCAGTATTCCCTGCTCGACGGAGCAGCCGGAATTGGTGAACTATATAAAAAAGCAATTGCCGACGAAATGCCCGCTTTGGCCATAACCGATCATGGGAATATGTTCGGCGTGTTTTCATTCGTGGCCGAAGCGTATAAAAATAGAATCAATCCTGATGATAAGAAAAGTCCGCTCAAAGTAAAACCCATTGTAGGATGCGAATTTTATATTACCGAAAGCAGGCACAGGAAAACCTTTTCAAAAGATGAAAAGGATCCGCGACATCATCAAATTCTTCTAGCAAAAAATGATACAGGGTATAGAAACCTGGTAAAACTCACATCATTAGGTTTTATCGAAGGAATGTACAGTAAATATCCGCGAATCGATAAAGAACTCATTCATAAATATCACGAAGGTTTGATTGCAACAACCTGCTGCCTCGGTGCCCTGGTTCCCCAAACCATTTTGAAAAAGGGACCCGATGAAGGAGAGAATGAATTCAAATGGTGGCTCAATATTTTCCAGGATGATTATTATGTAGAGCTCCAACGGCATGGCATACCCGAACAGGACAAAGTGAATAAAGTTTTGCTGGAATATGCAACGAAATATGGTGTTAAAGTAATTGCTTCGAATGATTCGCACTATGTAAACCAAACCGATTTTAATGCGCATGATATTTTACTGTGCATTAATACCGGAGAGAAACTCGCGACTCCTGCGTCAAGGGAATTTACGGATGATGACGTGTTGGTAAAAAACAAACGCTTTGCTTTTCCCAATGATCAGTTTTATTTTAAGACGGGTAAGGAAATGAGTGAGGTGTTTCATGATCTTCCTGAAGCCATTGACAATACCAATGAAATCGTAGATAAAATTGACCTGCTCGATCTTAAAAGAGATATATTACTGCCCAATTTCCCTGTTCCAAAAGAATTTCAAATTCACAGCGATAATAATCTTAATCAGTGGGAATATTTAAAACACCTGAGTTTCGAAGGGGCAAAAACCCGTTACAATGAATTTACTGCTGAGATTGAAGAACGATTAAATTTTGAATTGTTTACAATCAAGACCATGGGATTTGCCGGGTACTTTTTGATTGTTAGTGATTTTATTAAAGCAGGAAGAGAATTGGGAGTGTTTGTAGGTCCTGGTCGTGGATCAGCTGCGGGAAGTGTGGTTGCTTATTGCATTGGTATAACCAATATTGATCCGATAAAATACAATTTGCTTTTCGAAAGATTTCTGAATCCCGATCGAAAATCAATGCCTGATATCGATACTGATTTTGATGACGAGGGGCGACAAAAAGTGATTGATTATGTAGTTGCCAAATATGGTAAAAACCAGGTGGCGCAAATCATCACTTATGGTACGATGGCAGCCAAAATGAGTATTAAAGATGTTGCCCGGGTAATGGACCTTCCTTTGCCGGAATCAAATGCACTCGCAAAATTAGTCCCTGAAAGACCAGGAATTAGTTTGAAGCGTGTGCTCCATGCTCCATTGAATGCAAAACAGGGAGAAAAATCTCTCGAAGAGAAAGAAGCACTCACGGCAGATGATCTCGAAAATGTAAAAAAACTCCGGCAGATTTATAATGGAGAGGACATGCAAAGTCGCGTTTTGCATGAAGCAGAAATTCTCGAAGGTTCAGTGAGAAATACGGGCATTCACGCTGCAGGAATTATTATCGCACCCAAAGATCTCACGGAATTACTGCCAGTTGCAACAGCTAAAGATTCTGCATTATGGGTTACGCAAATTGAAGGGAGTGTGATTGAGGAATCCGGTGTAATCAAGATGGACTTTCTCGGATTGAGAACTCTGAGCATTCTTAAGACGGCTCTTCAACTCATCAAACAAAATCATGGTGTTGAAATTGATTTGGATACCATTCCACTCAATGATGAAGATACTTACAAGCTGTACCAACATGGTGATACCAATGCGACTTTCCAGTTCGAAAGTCCCGGAATGCAAAAATATTTGCGGGAATTAAAGCCAGATAAATTTGACGATCTCATTGCGATGAACGCATTGTATCGTCCTGGTCCACTCGCATACATTCCAAATTTCATCGATCGTAAACATGGAAGGGAAAAAATTTCTTATGATCTCGCTGAGATGGAAGAAATTTTGAAAGACACTTATGGAATTACTGTTTACCAGGAGCAGGTGATGTTGCTCTCTCAAAAATTAGCAGGTTTTAGTAAGGGCGATGCGGATGTTTTGAGGAAAGCAATGGGTAAAAAGCAAAAAGCAGTGCTCGACAAAATGAAAGCCCAGTTCATTTCGGGAGCAACCGCAAAAGGCCATAATGTTGATGTTCTTGAAAAAGTTTGGACAGACTGGGAAGCATTTGCACAATATGCATTTAATAAATCTCACAGCACCTGTTATGCACTTGTTGCTTATCAAACCGCGTATTTAAAAGCGCATTATCCTTCGGAGTATATGGCCGCGGTTTTGAACCATGCCGGGGCAATTGAAAAAATTACCTTCTTTATGGAGGAATGTAAGCGTATGGGCCTTGTGGTATTGGGTCCGGACATCAATGAATCGCAAAAGGGTTTTGCAGTGAATTCCAAAGGGGAAATAAGGTTTGGTTTGGGAGGCTTGAAAGGCGTAGGTGAGGCAGCTATTGAAGGAATAATTGAAGAAAGAAAAAAAGGTGTTTACAAATCGATATATGATTTGGCAAAGCGTGTCAATCAAAGAGCAGTAAACAAAAAATCTTTGGAATGTCTTGCTTATTCTGGAGCTTTTGATTGTTTTAAAGACATTCACAGAGCTCAATATTTTTATACAGCACAGGGAGATTCCACTACAGGGCTTGAAAAGGTTATAAAATTTGGAAACATTTTTCAAAGCCAATCAGCAACTACCAGCAATACATTATTTGGAGATTTGCCAATGCCGGAAATAACTCCTCCAAGATTACCCGATTGCTCACCCTGGACATTAACCGAATTACTTGATCACGAGAAAGACGTAACGGGAATATTTTTAAGTGGCCATCCATTGGATCATTTCAAATTTGAAATGAAGCATTATGGCATTACACCCATTGTTGATTTCAATGAATTCAAAGAAGCTATCCTCACTCATCCAAATCCATTCAGATCATTTAGGATCGCAGGTTTAGTTACAGACGCACAGCATCGCGTCAGCCGAAATGGAAAACAATTCGGAACCTTTGTAGTTGAAGATTATAGTGGTAAAATGGAGATCGCCCTTTTCGGCGAAGATTATGTGAGATTCAAAGATCATTTCAGTTTGGGTTCTGTTCTTTATATAACCGGAACTTTCAAAACACGGTGGAATAGCGAGACTGATTTCGAATTCAAAGTATCAGGCGTAATGCTTTTGGAAACTGTGAAAAGATCGTTAACCCGACAATTGGTCATCGAAATCAATCCCAAGCTACTCTTGCCTGAAATGGTTGATTTCATCGAAAAAAACGTAAAAACTCACCCTGGCAAGGCCGCATTAAAGTTCCATTTCAGTGATTCTGGCACCAGAACAAGGGTAAATCTTCAATCAGTAGAAAAAGGCTTTGAATTGAATGACGAAATGACTGCGTTTTTAGAGGCAAATCCTGAACTTGAGGTCACTGTCTCAAGCCTTTAGATATCCCCTGTCTGGAGGGCAGTGTGGATAATGTCATAACATCATTTTAACTGGAATGGACTTAAATTTGCAAGTTCAATATATCCCGCCCGAAACCAACGCGGGGAAGATTAAAAAATAAAACTAAAATTATAATTATGGCACTCGAATTTAACGATGGAAACTTCCAGGAAAAAGTTTTAACCTCAGATAAATTGTCTGTGATAGATTTTTGGGCTGAGTGGTGCGGACCCTGCCGTGCAATCGGACCAGTTATTGAAGAATTGAGCAAAGAATATGATGGTAAAATCAATGTAGGTAAAGTAAATGTTGATCATAATCCTCAATTATCAATCAACTACGGTATCACATCAATTCCCGCTATTTTATTTGTAAAAGGCGGTAAGGTTGTCGACAAATTAGTAGGTGCCCAACCAAAAGGAAACTTCGTAAAGAAGATTCAACAACACATGTAAATAAAAAAATTCTATCAGCAATTAATCCCGTCATTTGGCGGGATTTTTTATTAGGGACGAGTGCTATTTCAAATATATTATCGCATTACAATTATATTTGGATGCTTATTCGATAATATTGCTGGCCTGAAAATCTGAGGCATTGGCTCCCGGTAATCCTTAATTCATGGGTGTTGTTCGAAAACAAAGCATAATCTCCAGCTTAGTTACTTATGTAGGTTTCCTGATAGGGGCCATCAATGTGCTTTGGCTTTTTCCCCATTTTGTAGGTAATAGTGGTTTGGGTCTAACACGTGTTCTCCTCGATCTCGCGATGATTTTTGGCGCTGCCTGTACTTTAGGTAGTGTACCAATTGCATTCAAATTTTTTCCATTCTACAGATCTTATCTGCCCCGCGAAAAAAATGATCTTCCATTCATTACATTATTCCTATGCACACTCGGCTGTATCGTATTCATCGTGGTGATGCCGCAATTAAAGCCAATGATCATCCGCAAATTTGGTGAGCGCTCACCATTGCTTGTTGAATATTTCGATCTGCTGTATCCATTCACCGTCACCATGGCCTTTTTTAATTTGTTTGAAGCTTATTCATGGAGTCTCAAGAGAACTATTATTTCAAATTCTATGAAGGAGCTGGGCTTTAGGGTGCTCACATCTATTTTCATTCTTGCCTATTTATTTAAGTGGGTCGATTTTGGGCAATTTGTACATCTCTATGCATATGTTTTTTTGCTGCCGGCATTGGCGATTTTAATAGGTCTCATAAAAACCGGACAATTCAAAATCAACTTCAGCATTAGTTCGGTTACCCGCCGACTTAAGGGCAAGATTATCACTTTTGCATCTTTTGTTTTCCTGGGGAATTTTCTAAATATTGTTGCGAAAACAAATGATACAATCATCATTGCAAGCCAGGGCAGGAGAGGCTTAGTTGACGCTGCAGTGTTTTCTATCGCCACTTATCTTATCACTATCATGGAGGTTCCCCAGCGCAGTTTAATTTCCATTACAACTCCCTTTATTGCTGAAGCCTGGCATAAGAAGGATGTAAAGAAAATTGATCGTCTGTATAAAAAAACTGCTTTGAATTTATTGATAGTAGGACTTGCAATTTTTGGAGTTGTATTTCTAAATATTCATGATGCAGTAAAGTTCCTGGGTCCAACTTACGAACCAATTACTGTAATCGTCCTCTATCTTGGTATTGCAAAAATTATTGATTTGGGTACCGGGATGAATTCTCAAATTCTTTTCCTTTCGAAATACTGGAGAGTTGATTTTCTCACGCAGGTATTGCTGGTTGTATTATCAATTCCATTGAACTACTGGCTCACGGTAAAATTTGGTGTAATCGGACCCGCCTTTGGTAACCTCATTGCGCTTTCAACTTTTAATACAGTGAGATTTTTGTTTTTGTGGAGATTCTTCAGACTTCAACCTTTTAGTTCCAATAATTTAAAAGCGCTTGCCATTGCACTCATTTGTTTTGCTCTCGTTTATTTAGTTCCATCCACCGGTAACATATACCTGAATATTGGGATTCGATCTCTTCTGTTCCTGGGATTGTATGGCTTTATTATTTGGAAGATTAAGGCATCAGAAGATATCTCTGGCTTATTTGATATGGCAATTAGGAAGCTAAAACGCTGATTTATTACCTTAATAAAGTATATTGCCTGAATAACCCACTGCCTAAAATAACTGCATAATGGCCTTTCACTTTGAAAACTTATTACGCGGACTTGGAGGATTGTTGTTCCTCGTCTTCATTTGTTATTTATTCAGTGTTAACAGGAGGGCGATTAACTGGCGGGTTGTATTTATAGGTATTGCTGCACAAATTGGTTTTGGTATTGGCGTTTTGTCAGGAGGTAAGTATAATTTTTTTAGAATCATTCTCGAGTTTTTTTCCAATGCATTTGTAAAACTCATCAAACTCAGCCATTCTGGTACAGAGTTTATGTTTGGAAATCTTGCAGACTCTAATCTTTCCTGGGGCTATGTTTTTGCAGTGCAGGTTCTTCCAAATATTATTTTTTTCGCAGCATTATCAGCCATACTCTATTATCTGGGCGTCCTGCAAAAAGTTGTGTTTGTATTTGCATGGCTGTTGAGCAAACTTCGCATAACCGGCCCCGAAAGTGTTTCCACTGCAGCAAATATTTTCCTCGGTCAAACTGAGGCTCCTCTGATGATTCGTCCTTTTCTTGAAAAAATGAATCGAAGTGAAATACTTTGTATAATGGTTGGAGGGATGGCGAATACTGCCGGAAGTGTGCTTGCGGCTTATGTGGGTATGCTCGGTGGAAACGATGTGGACATGCAAAAATATTTTGCCCTTCACATGTTGAGTCAGTCTATCATGAGTGCACCTGCTGCAATAGTTTGTTCTAAATTATTGTTCCCCCAGGAAAAGGATTATCATGTAAACACTCACATTGAAATTCCAAAGCAAAAACTTGGTGATAATTTCCTGGATGCATTATCAATTGGTACTACAGACGGACTAAAACTTGCAGTAAATGTAGGAGCGATGCTTGTTGCATTTATTGCATTGATGAAGGTGTTGAATTATATTTTGTTTAAAGTGGGCGATTGGACCCATATCAACGGTAGCATTGTGGCGCTAAACCCGGATCTATATGCAAGTCCCAATGTAAAACCCGAAGACAAGGGACTCACATTACAATTTATTCTCGGATATGTATTTGCTCCGGTAGCGTGGTTAATTGGCATTGACAAAGTGAATATGGTTCCTGTAGGACAGTTGCTTGGCATCAAAACTATTATTAATGAGTTCGTGGCTTACCAGCAATTTGCAGAATTGAAAAAACAGGGATTGCTCAATGCCAAATCCATCTTAATGGCTACCTATGCCCTTAGTGGCTTCGCGAATTTTTCGTCAATAGGAATTCAAATTGGAGGGATCAGTCAGCTTGCGCCCAATCAGCGAAAAAACCTCACGGAACTTGGTGTTATGTCTCTCCTTGGTGGAACGATTGCGTGCCTCATGTGTAGTTGTATAGCCGGAATGTTGTTCTGATTTCTCGCCAGGGCGCAAAGTTCCGCAAAGACGCTATAATCCTTCAGCCTTCAGCCTTCAACCTTCAACTTATCATTATCTTTGTACCTAACGAAATTTCGAAAAAAATGTCTGATATAAAAGCAGTGGAAAGATTACTTGCGGATGAAAATCTTTCAGGTGAATTGAAGAAAATTGGATCCAAAGTTTTAAATAAAGAAAGGCTGACTGAAGAAGATGGCGTTACTCTTTTTGAAAAAGCTCCATTATCGTATTTGGGTGTGTTAGCGAATTTTGTTAGGGAAAGGTTGCACGGGGATACAACTTATTTCAACAGAAATTTCCATATCGAGCCAACCAATGTTTGCGTATTCAGTTGCAAATTTTGTTCTTACTCCAGGTTATATGCCAGGCGCGAAGAAGGTTGGGAACTGAGCGAAGAACAAATCCTCGATATAGTTCGATCATATCAAAACAAACCCGTTACCGAAGTACATATTGTTGGTGGCGTTCATCCTAAAATGAACCTGGAATATTTTGCCGACCTGCTTAGAAAAATTAAGGCACTTCGTCCTGATTTGCACATAAAAGGTTTCACTGCTGTTGAACTGGACTACATGTTCCGCAAAGCAAAACTTTCAGTGGAAGATGGAATGAAATTTTTACACGATGCAGGATTAGATTCCTTGCCGGGCGGCGGAGCTGAAATATTTCATCCCGAAATTCGTGAACAAATTTGCGCAGATAAAGTGGACGCAGAAGGCTGGTTGAAAATTCATGAAACTGCTCACAAATTAGGAATGCATACTAATGCAACTATTTTGTACGGACATATTGAATCTTACAGGCATCGCGTTGACCATATGAAACGCCTTCGCGATTTGCAGGACAGGACCGGGGGGTTCAATACATTCATCCCGCTTAAATTTAGGAACGAGGATAATGAAATGAGTCATCTTCCCGAACAATCACTCATTGAAGACATGAAAATGTATGCAGTTGCCAGATTGTTCATGGACAATTTCCCACACCTGAAAGCATACTGGCCAATGCTTGGACGGCAAAATGCCCAACTCACTCTTTCATTCGGTGTAAATGATATTGATGGAACCATTGACGATTCTACAAAAATATATTCAATGGCTGGGAGTGAAGAGCAACATCCTGCTATGACTACGGCTCAATTAGTTTCCTTGATTCGTCAGGTTAAAAGAAGGCCCGTAGAACGCGATACACTTTATCATGTTATTCGTGATTATTCTGATATCGACCTGAAAGAATTGGAAATTGATCCTACGCTGAATTAAGATTAGCATTCGCTCAACCCGAGTGGAATATTAACTGCAAGCCCTCCTTCAGAAGTTTCTTTGTATTTGTTATTCATATCTACTGCAGTATCCCACATCGTTTTTATCACAGCGTCGAGAGAAACTTTTGCATAATCAGGTGCACTTTGTAAGGCGAGTTGTGATGCAGTGATGGCTTTTACTGCACCCATTGTATTTCTTTCTATGCAGGGCACCTGCACCAATCCTGCAATGGGATCGCAGGTAAGGCCCAAATGATGTTCCATAGCTATTTCTGCAGCCATTAAAGTTTGTCTTTGTGTCCCTCCCATGCACTCTGTTAATCCTGCAGCCGCCATTGCCGACGATACTCCGATCTCAGCCTGACAGCCACCCATAGCCGCAGATATCGTTGCTCCTTTTTTAAAAATGCTACCAACTTCAGATGCAGCAAGCAGGAACTGAATTATTTTTTCAGGAGAATTGCCATCACAAAAAGCCACGTAGTATTGAAGAACCGCAGGTATCACACCGGCGGCTCCATTTGTAGGTGCTGTTACAACTCTTCCAAACGAAGCATTTTCTTCATTCACAGCAAGCGCAAAACAACTCACCCAATCCAGAATATAATTGAATTGATTGCCGCCAGCTCTTATCGCATCAACCCAGGAATCATAGTCATTATATCTCGCTCCTTTGATTAATTTATGATTGAGTTGTGCCGCTCTTCTTTTTACGTTTAGACCTCCTGGTAATGTGCCTTCTGTATGTGCCCCGCGATAAATACATTCTTTCATTACCTGCCATATCTTCCATACTGCGCTCCTGGTCTCGGTTTCAGACCTCCATGCATTTTCATTTTCCATCACAACCTCGCTAATGCTTAAACCTGTTTTCATGCACCAGTGTAATAGGTCGGAAGAAGTATTTACAGGAAATGGCAATTGAACCATTTTTTTTGAAAGTGTTTCTTCGCCCTCTTTTTTTACAAAACCTCCGCCAATAGAATAATACGTTTCAGCGAATTTGGTTCCGTCTTCAAGCGTAACTAAAAAACTCAAACCATTTGGATGGTATGGCAGTGACTCATTAATCAGGAATTCAATATCTTCTTTGGGATCAAAATCAATTTCATGTTGTCCGTGCAATATGATTTTTCGCATTGCTTCAATATCATTCATTCTTGCTGCAATTTGATCCACAGCAAAAGTCACGGGATCTTCTCCGCATAAGCCAAGTTGAATCGCTATATCGGTGCCGTGCCCTTTGCCAGTTTTAGCAAGAGAACCGTAGAGTAGAATTTCAAGTTGACGCACCTGGAAAAGAACAGCGTTATCCAATAAGGATTGAGTGAATCTTTGCGCAGCCTTCCACGGCCCGAGCGTATGTGAACTCGATGGACCGACTCCGATCTTGAACATGTCTAATACAGAAATAGGTTCGTGCGGCATTTCTGTAAAATTAAAGGCTTTGGAACGATTATGAACCAAAGCCTTTATTATACCTTATGTGTTGGTCTTAATTTGCGACTGATACTAGTTTGATATCGAAAATCAAATTTGCATTACCTGGAATAATCACATTCCCACTATTATCCTTCACGCCGTTCTTTCCATATCCAAGAGTTGGTGGAATGTACAACCTGATTCTACCTCCTGCTTTAATTTGTTTCAAACCGGACTGCCATCCAATAATTAGCTGTCCGAGAGTAAATGATGCTGTGCCGGTTCCTGTGCTATCGAATACAGTACCATCTTCCAGGCTTCCGGTATATTGAACGGTTATTGTAGAACAAAGTCCGGGTGTAAGTCCTGTGCCCGCATCATCAATTCCATAAAAATATCCCTGGGGGGCCTTTGTAGCATCAATGGCGTGCATTACAATGTATGACTGTAAGGCTGTAACTTCAGAGTCGGGCGCAATGGCGTCCATGGCGGTGTACGAACAATCAGGACCTTTTTTAGAACAACTAAAGAAAGCTCCTAATAAAACTGCTGCAACCAGCACTGTGAAAATTCTTTTCATCTGATCCTTTTTTTCTGAGGTGAGCAAAGATGCAGTCATTTCGTTGCATTGCAAACTCGAATCTTACAATAAAATTGATTTTAACAAAGATGTATAGTGAGAATTCGACATATGAAAAATCAATCCCCAGATTCTTGTTTTTCATCTGTGCTTTCGCGAGCTTTTAGCTCCAAATATCGTTGTTCATTCATTTCCCAACGATGTTTTTTGTTGAAGATGGCATAAAACGCCGCTATAGCAAAAAGAGCTATGATCAAAACCATGGGGTTAAATTGAGCATTGCCAACCATGATTGCCCGCGTATACCATCCAGAAGCGTAATTGAAGAAAATAGGCAGCGCAAAAAGGAGTCCTACGGGGATACCAATCAATAACTGGTAATAGGTTTTTTTGTCTCGGTCGCGGTGATGTTCCCAGTATTCGATGAATGATTTCTCTTGTGGAGTTAACATGGTACAAAACTTGATCTCAAAGATACCTCAGGTTGATCAAGAATATTCATTTGGACTGTGATTGTGCGTTCACCCTGTATCTATTTGAAAACTAAAGAGTTTTTATTAATTTTTCGCGATAAAACGGTCCATCATTGAAAATAGCTCAGTTACTTTCCCAGTACTTATTGCAAAACAAAAAGCTGGCCCTTCAGGGAATAGGAGAATTTACAGTTGGTAGCTTCTATGACAACCCTTTCGAAAATGAAAAAGGAGGCAGTAAATTACCGGATAATACAATTAGTTTTCGGGTGAACCCCAAAGTAGGCGAAGACCCTGACCTCATCCAGTATATCTCTCAACACAGCGGAAAAATTAAGCCACTTGCTTCTGCGGACCTGGATTCATTTCTCACTACCGGGCGACAACTCTTAAATATTAGCAAACCATTTGTGATTGAGGGAATCGGCACTTTAAGCAGGGATGCGCATAATGAAATTGAATTCACACAGGGAGTTATTTCACTACATATTGTTGAAGAGCACCCCGCTAAAAAACATAAATCACACGCAGTTGAAAGTAATGATTCAGTACATTTTGATGACAACTATTTAAAGCCTGCAAAATCTTATGATAATACAACTAGACGGGTTTTAATTTGGACCGCTGTTGTAATCGGACTTGCAGTAATTGGTTGGATTGGTTTCTATTTCTTTTCACCTGCATCAAAGAAAACTTCGACTTCAAATGAAACCCCAACAGAAACCGTTGTTCCTGCTCAGCCAACTATAGATACTGCAGCTCAGGCTCGTGCTGATTCTATCCAAAAAGCAAAAAATGATAGCATGACAGCGGCTGCGCAAAATGCACAAAATGTACAGAATAGTTCAACCTATAGTTACCTGATTGTAATTGAAAGAGCAGCTTCTAAAGAACGTGCTTTGAAACGATATGCGGATCTGATTGAATGGGGACATAAAGTAATAATGACAACAAAAGATTCTGTTACTTTCAAATTAGCCATACCCATTAAGGGACCATTATCGGACAGTGCACGCAACAGAGATTCCCTCACTCAATTTTTTGGACGAAAAACTTATGTAGAGCTGCGAGGGTCATGAAAAAATCAACAAAAATTTTCATTTGGCTCTATTGGTTTGCAGTTCTTGCAGATCTTTTCATTGTTTACAAAGGCTATTCCACAGCCAGATATTTTAGCAAGCCATTATTGATGGTTTTTCTGATGCTGGCTTATTATTTTGAAACAAAAGCGAGTGGCTCGTTCAGTAAAATTTTATTAGGTGGACTATTTTTTTCCTGGCTCGGTGATATCATCTTACTAAACGATGATTATTTTATTGTGGGTTTGATTTGCTTCTTAATTACCCATATCATTTACATATCTTATTTCGTTTCAATAAACAAAAAAGCAAAAGGCTTATTGCAATTTCAACCATTGATTGGGATACCGGTAGCTGTTTATCTTCTTTTATTTCTTTGGCTATTATGGCCATTCCTGGACAAATTGAGAATTCCCGTGGTATTTTATGGATTTGTAATTTGTTTTATGCTGATTTGTGCCATCAATTTGTATTGGAAAACTGACCGCGATACTGCCGTTCTTTTCTTTAATGGAGCCCTGCAATTCCTGATTTCTGATTCATTGCTTGCGGTACACAAATTTGTTTATCCCTTTACGGCACTACCCATTGCCGTTATGATCACTTATACTTCTGCGCAGTTCCTGATTGCCCAGGGAAGTATCAATCACATTGGATCCAATACTGGAATAACGTCAGAAAACTAATTTCTTGCCGGATCTGAATTTCCTTTGGGAATCTCCTTTTTGATATCAACCAAGGTTACATCAAATACCAGGATTGAATTTGGAGGTATTACATCAAGACTGCGAATTGAATAGGCAAGCGAAGAAGGAATAATAAGTCTGATGGTTCCACCTTTGCGGCATTTAGGAATACCCTGTTGCCACCCTTTAATGAGGCGATTGAGAGGAAAGCTTGCTGGTTCTGCTTTTGTTTGATCGAAAACTGAACCATTACTTAGCAGTGAGCCCTTATAATGTACCACAACCGTATCCGGGAGTTCAGGATACGAGCCATCACCTTCTTTTACGATTTTATAATAAACACCTCCTACAGATCCGGTTGTATCAATCAATCCCGATTTAAGAGCCTGCTTTAATTGTGCTTTTTCTTTATCGGCAGTGATGGCGCTGTCAACATTCCTGCTGAAATCTATTGTGGGTTTTTTGTTCTGAGGATTTCTTCTGAATATATCCCCGTATTTAGCGTCAGATTGAGTAAATCCGCCGTTCCATAAATAAAAATTTTCTCCTTCTGTTCCTCCACCAAAATCTGTACGCTCGCCGGAGCGACCTGTTGCATCTGTTGAAAAATTGCATTCTGTAATTTCCTTCCATCCATGATTATCATCCCGTACCCATTGATTCGAAAACAATGCTTTTCGGTAGCCCTGTCCATTGGCTCCATCAAAATCTTCTACAAATGAGTATAGCCCGTGCAAATATTCTCCGTCTTTAGGAGCTTTGAAGGTTGCGATCAATTTCCATTTCTGTGATTCCGGTACAAAAAAGTATCCTGCATAAATTGTTGTTCCATTTGCACTATCAGGAGCTGCGGTTATAAGGAACCGGTAGGTTTCATCGCTCTTCCAATCGTAGACCCAATGACTATGTCCGCCCGTTCCTTCATTGCCAAAATCACCAGCAAAAACCTGTTCGCCTTTAGCAATTAATGAAACTTTATTTTCTGAATTTACTTTATTTCTGTCGAAGGATTCTGTGCCTGCATCCCATACAGAAAAAATAATCCTTCTTTCAATATTACTGTTCACCTGCATTCCAAAGTATCCACGCTTAAATCCGCAGGCCATAAAATAGGAATTTACTAAATCCGAACCTGCGGGTATGGTTACTTCGTTATAAAAAGCAACCAGTTTGGATGTATCCGCAACGGGATATTTTAGATGTACGGAGGCGGCATTTCTTCGGCAATCTTTATTGAAGTGCATACCCTGTGTTGCTTCTCCTGCGAATTTTATGGATTGGATTTCGGTAATGTTCACACTATTTTTTTTGAGGCCCTTTATCAGCAATTTATAATAGCCGGGATCTTTAAATTCAACAGAACCTATTTTCACTTCTTTAAATGCCTTTCCTACAGGCATGGTAGCATTCATCTTATGATTGTTGCAAATAGCCTGTATCTGATTTCCCTGGACATCAGCCCGGGCAGTGAAAAACAGATCTGCTTTTCCGGGAGTTACCACATAGAAATAATATTCAATTTGCTGATGGAGACTGCTCCAACCTGAAAGTCCATGATTGGGAAAAAACATATCACTTTCTCCATTGGCAGTATAGCCTTCAATCGGAACCGCATATCCCGTACATGCTGGGATCACCTGGATATTTTGAGAATTTACACCTGAAAAAATGCTTAAAAACAGGATTGAAAAAAACAGGAATTTCTGGGTCACGACTCGAAATTTTAAGCTCAAACTTAAGGAAAAGCTAAGGTTTATAGGAAGACTCCTTTTGCTTCTGGCACATTTTTTTTACACTTAACTTTGATATTTATCGGTTATAAAAAACACGAATCGAGGAGTTTATTATGAAATTATTTCCAGCATCTGCTGAGGTTCAATTGGAATTTGATAAGATTAAGGCCCTGGTAGTTCAGAATTGCAGATCTGATTATGCAAAATCCAAAGCCGAACAACTTCGCATTCATACAGTAAAATCCTACATCGAGCTCGAGCTCCAGCAGAGTAACGAGTTTAAAATGATTTTGTTGAATGGACAGTTTTTTCCAAATGATTCGGTATTCAATCTTACCCGGGAATTAAAATTGTTGGGTATTCCCGGGGCAGTTCTCAAAGAAACTGAGCTTGTTGAATTGCGAAAATTAGCTGAGAATATTAAAAATATATTTCGATGGTTTGATGCTGAAAAGAAAATTACATTTCCCGGACTGGCCACCGTTATTTCAGGAACACAATACGAAAAAGCAATTGTTCAACTAATAAATGAGGTTCTGGATGATCATGGAATCGTGAAAGACAATGCCTCAGCTTCTCTTACACGTATCAGAACAAATCTCTTTAGAAAAAGAAATGAACTGCGAAGGTCTTTTGAAAAAGTAATTTCAAAATGGAACAAATTAGGATATCTCGCGGATACTGAAGAAGCATTTTTGAATGGCAGGAGAGTAGTTGCAGTTTATGCAGAACATAAAAGGCAGGTTAAAGGCATATTACTCGGAGAAAGTGATACGAGAAAAACTTCATTCATTGAACCCGAAGAAACCATAGAACTAAATAACGAAATTTTTAGTCTGGAAATTGAAGAGAAGCAGGAAGTCTATCGAATCCTTCGTGATCTCACTTCGAAACTGAGTGTTCATGCAGAACTACTTAAGAATTATCACACCATTACTGGTGAATATGATTATATCAATGCCAAGGCCAGGCTTGCAAGGGAAATGAATGCAAACCTTCCCGATTTGCAGGAAAAATCAATGATACACCTGGTAGAAGCTTATCATCCACTTTTATATCTCTACAATCAAAAATCATCCAAGCCAACCATTCCTGTTTCATTATCTCTTGATGAAAAAAACAGGATACTTGTTATATCCGGGCCGAATGCGGGAGGTAAGACCGTCACTCTAAAGACTGTAGGGTTGCTTCAAATGATGATTCAGAGCGGCCTTCTTGTACCTGTTAATCCAACTTCGAGATTCGGCATCTTCAAACAATTAATGATTCATATAGGCGACACACAAAGTCTCGAGTTTGAACTCAGTACCTATAGCTCTCATTTGAAGAACATGAAATATTTCATGGAGAGTGCGAGTGGTCGCACTTTATTTTTTATTGATGAACTTGGAAGTGGGAGTGATCCCAATCTTGGTGGCGCATTTGCCGAGGTAATTCTTGAGGAATTAGGTCGAAAACATTCTTTTGGAATAGTAACGACACATTATCTCAATCTGAAAGTGATGGCGAATAAAACGCCGGGAATTATTAATGGCGCAATGGCTTTTGATGAAAAGAATTTATTGCCACTTTATAAACTCATCATTGGCAAACCGGGGAGTTCTTATACTTTTTCCATTGCAGAGAGAATCGGCATGGACCCTAAATTGATTTCAAAAGCAAAAGAACTGGTGGATGAAGATCATTTTAGTCTGGACAAATTATTGAATCGTGCCGAACAGGACATAAGGAAAATAGAGCAGAAAGAGAAAGAGTTACAAAAATTGCTGAAGGAAAATGAAAGATTGAAAAAGGAAATGGAGCAATTCATTGATAAAGAAAAGCACCGTCAGCAGGTAGAGATTTTAAGGCAACAAAACAGAATTACCGAAGAAAGGATTGCATACCTGAAGGATATGGAGCGAAAATTAAAGCAAATTGTTTTTGACTGGAGAAAAGCAGGTACAGAACAGGAAAAAATTGCGATGATGAAACAAATTCAGGCAATGCTTTTCAAACAAAAAGAAAAACAGGTTTCTGAAAAAATCAGGAAAAAAATCGATGCAAAATATATCGAAGTTGGTGGTGAAGTAAAGGTGGGTGACAAAGTAAGGATGACACAAAATAACCAGGTGGGACAAGTGAAAGAGATTCGGGAGAAAAAAGCGATTGTGCAGCTGGGGCTTTTACCGATTACAGTTGATTTGAAGAACCTGGTGGTTGTGCAGGACCGACCGGTTGAATCCAACTGATTTCACGCCAGGACGCGGAGTTTCGCAAAGACGCAAATAACATATGGTAACGGCGAGCTATCAAATTGGCACAGTTCTTTCGACGTTATAGGTCTAAAATCTTCCTTATGAAAAATCGAAGCCTGTTTTTATTCTTCATTGGGGCTTCTTTGTGGATCAGTTGTGGTAAAGAAAAGTCTTTGGATAACGCCAAAGATCCTGTGAATAATCCACCCAATCAGGGAAGTTCTGGTAATCCCGGTGGAAGCAGTTCCTGTTCAGCCGTACGTGCAGACGCTGAAAATATTGCGATTTTTCCTTCAGATAATCCATGGAATGAAGATGTTTCGGGAAAGCCTGTAGACTCGTACAGCGCACAAATTATTAGCATCATTGCCAGTTCCCAACTTAAAGCTGATTTTGGAAGCGGATTATGGGATGGTGCGCCAATAGGAATTCCATATTCGGTAGTGTGCGGTTCCCAACAAAAATCTTCTGTAACATTCAGATCTAACAGCTATGACGGGAATTATGGTGATGAAAGTGATCCCGGCCCCTATGCAATACCGTTAGACGCGGCCATTGAAGGGAATGGAACGGGAGATGCACACGTCATTTCAGTAGATAAAGACAACGGAATTTTATATGAATTGTATAATGCCAGTCTGAATAACGGACATTGGGAGGCTTCTTCGGGTGCTATTTTTGATTTGAATTCTAATCAGCTCAGAACAGATGGTTGGACATCGGCAGACGCAGCAGGTTTACCTATTTTCCCCGGCCTCGTTCGTTATGAGGAAATTTTAAAAGGAAGTATCAACCATGCTATCAGGTTCACACTTACAAAATCAAATGTAATGCCGGCTTATATCAGTCCGGCTCGCCATAAAGTGAAAAGCACTGGCGGAACTTATTCGCTTCCGTTTGGTGCCAGGATCAGACTTAAAGCAAATGTGGATATTTCCAGCTATTCTGCAACCAATCAAATTATATTGAAAGCCCTCAAGAAATATGGACTTATCCTGGCCGACATCGGTAGTAATATGTACATCACCGGCGCTCCGGATGAAAGATGGGATAATGACGATTTACACAAATTAGGAGCGCTTACTGCCAATGATTTTGAAGTGGTGCAATTCCATTAAGGCTCACTTCATATTAAAAAAAACTTTCAACAGCTCTGCTGATTTACGATTTAGCCCTTATTAAAGCCTAAGATATTTTCCGGGTCGCATGGAAATCAATCCTTTTTTCCACTTAATTATCATTTTATAATCGCTTTCACGTTATAGAAACTTAAAAGCAGACAATCCTCCTGCAAGTGGCCTCCCTTCACTATGAATAAAAAATGGCTGATAGCGATTTTTGTGGTCCTGATTTCGGGAATGCTGGTATTTGGCATCAGGAATGCTCCCAATATTCCCTCAGCAAAAGCGGTCCGCGGAGTTATTGATCTTCGTAACGAAAAGAATTTTGATGATGCAATTTCATTAAATGGAGAATGGTCCTTCCACTGGCAGGAATTTTTGCTGTCTGAAGATTCAAATAATTCAAACAAAGTCTACAGAGATTTCCCCTCACTCTGGAAAAATATTTCTTTGAATGGTCAACGACTACCATCTACCGGGTATGCGACTTACTTTGTAAAAATACTACTGCCGAAATCCAGACCCACACTTGCGCTTGAAATGCCCGATGTTTATTCGAGCTATTTATTGTACGTAAACGGCAAATTAGTCTCACGTAACGGTACTCCCGGAAAAACACCAAAAACCGCCACGCCTTTTTGGTGCACACAGGTTGTACATATGTCCAATGCTGCTGATACTTTACGCATTTGTTTGCAGATGAGTAATTTCTGGCACACCAAAGGTGGAACTTACAAAAATATATTTATTGGCAAAGAAGAACAGTTAATGTTGAAGAAAGACAGGACTGCAGCGTCAAACCTTGTTCTTACTGGTTGCCTCTTTATGGGCGGACTTTTCTTTTTAGGTTTATACGCTTTTGGAAAGCATGACAAAGCCATTCTTTACTTTTCGCTTTTCTGCATCTTCTATAGTTACAGAATGATTGGTACCGATCAGTATGTATTGCATTCTATACTACCGAAACTTCCCTGGTTACTCACTATAAAAATGGAATACCTCTCCCTGACGGTAGGTGTAGCTTTCTTTGCTTTATATATCCGTTACCTATACCCGAAGGAGGCCAATAACCTTTTTATCTTATTGATGACCGCATTATGTTTCCTGTATGCATTCATTATTCTGGTAACCATGCCTCGTTTCTTTACAACATTCCTGACTGTTTTTTTGGGAATTATGTTCCTCTACATTGCTTATGCATTTTACATTTTCATTAGGGCAGCATGGAACAATAGGGCAGGATCTGAATATGCTTTTTTGAGTACAGGAGTAATGCTGATGCTTTTCCTGATCATCAACCTTCATTATTTCGGAATTATTGCAGAAATGAAAGGGCTGGTGTTTGCAGGATATATCGCTTTTTTCTTTCTTCAGTCGCTGATACTTTCATTTCGTTTTTCCCACACGCTTCGTCAGGCCGCTATTCTGGCACAGCAGGGATTAAAAACAAAATCTGAATTCCTTTCGACTATGTCGCATGAAATTCGCACTCCCCTGAATGCGGTAATCGGAACTGCGCATATGCTTTTACGTAATCAGCCGAGGGAAGATCAAAAAGAGAGCATGAAGGTTTTACTATTCTCTGCGAATAATTTGCTTTCCATTGTAAATGATATTTTGGATTATAACAAAATTGAAGCTGGCAAAATCAGTTTTGAAAATATTCCCATTGACCTGCAGGAAATAATGTCCAATATCATTTCAAGCCAGAAAAATTTCGCAGAAGAAAAAAGGATCGACCTAATTCTCTCATTTGATCAGAACATTAAATACAAAGTTGTCGGGGATCCTACAAGGCTTGCCCAGGTAATGACCAATCTGGTTCACAATGCAATTAAGTTTACAACAAAAGGTTTCGTAAAAGTTTTTGTTGATGCTGAAAAAACAGAGGAGCAGAGCATCTTTGTAAAATTTAAAGTTGAAGATACCGGCATTGGAATTTCCCGTGACAAACAACAGCTTATTTTTGAAAGATTCACCCAGGCAGATTCTTCCACTTCAAGGTCTTATGGTGGGACAGGACTTGGACTTGCAATCTGCAAAAAAATATTAGACTTACAGGGCATCCAATTACACCTGGAAAGCGAGGTTGGTAAGGGTTCAGAATTTTCTTTCACTCAAAAATTTGGTCTAACCAGCGAATTTGCGACAGGCCGTTCGGAAATCGGCGAGGTTAGTCAGCCCGGAGAGAAAAGTCTGGATGGCATTTCTATTTTGCTGGTGGAAGACAATCCTTTTAATGTAATGGTTGCACAAACAATACTTGAAGATCATGGAGCATTGATTGACATTGCTTCTAACGGTGAAGAAGCGATTGAGATGTTAGATTCTTCGAAACATAAATTAGTGTTGATGGATATCCACATGCCGTTGATGGATGGCTATAAAGCAACTCAAAAGATTCGGAAAAATGGAGCGACCCTCCCAATCATAGCGCTCACAGCTAGCACACCGCAGGAAGTGGAACAGGAAGCCTATACCGCGGGCTTCACTGACATCATTGTAAAGCCTTTCAATCCTGACGATTTGTGCAGGGTTATACTCCAACATACCCAGTTTGTGGCATAACGCCAATGGTTAATTCGCGTGTCCCAACTATTGCAAATGCTGATTTTATTTTTTTCCTTTGGTATTACTTTAATCTTTTACCAAAATTCTGTTTTATGTCTAAGAATGAGAACAGCAAGAATGCGCAGCGCCGTGAGTTCCTCGGAGCTTTGGCGACTGGAGCAGCTTCACTTGGGATGGCTTCCTTATTAGCTCCATTAAACATGGAAGCATCTCCGTTATTTAAATCCAACTCTAATGATGACCCCGATGCATGGTTTAATAAAATAAAAGGTAAACACCGTGTGGTATTCGATGCAACTGAACCTAAAGAAGTTCTCACTTTCGCATGGCCAAGAGTTTATCTTTTAACTAACGCTGCAACTGGTACGCCGGAAAAAGATTGCAGCGTTGTTGTTGTACTTCGTCACAACACCATTCCCTACGCATTGAATGATGCTATGTGGGAAAAATACAAACTGGGAGAGATGTTTAAAATCAATGCGCCGGGTTCAACAACACCTGCGACAAAACATCCTTTCTACAAACCAGCACCGGGAACTTTCAAATTTCCCGGCGTAGGTGAAGTACATATCGGTTTAAATGAATTGCAGGATAGTGGCGTTATGTTCTGCGCTTGCAATGTCGCTCTTACTGTTTACAGTGCCGCAGCTGCCGGGTCATCCGGAGATCCTGCCGCAGTTTACAAAGAGTGGTCTTCAAATTTGTTACCGGGCGTTCAACTGGTCCCATCAGGAGTGTGGGGAGTTGGCCGTGCCCAGGAACATGGTTGTGCATACATTGCAGCCGGTTAAGGAAATCACGAACTAAAAAAATGAACCCCGCTTCAGCGGGGTTTTTTTGTGAGTTCAACTTTATCACGGCGATAATATCACATCGCTTTATTTTTTTTCAGGTCTTCTTTCGCTTTCTTAATGGGCCCGAATGGACCGTATTTATGTTGCACTTCAGTAAACCCATCTGCATAAGGACCAAATGGATAATCCTCAGGTTTGGTTTTTATATCTGGCCAATCGTAAGAAAATCTTTTGTCTGGCCGGGGTTGACTATTTACAAATGCAGCCACATCCCATGATTCTTCAATGCTTAGTTGCTGTGCATTGTGGCTGGCACCAAAAGGCATATTATCGTGGATATAAGAAGCAAATCTGGAAAGGCGGAACAATCCTGCACTAACATTATAACTTTTATCACCCCACAGTGGAGGATAAACGAAGCCCGCCGAATCAGGATACATCAAACCTTTTCCTTCTGGGCCGTGACAACTTTGACACTTTGAAAAATATACCAGCCTGCCCTGGGCAGTATCTGCCGCACGATCCAAGTATTTTATTTCATCCAAACCGGCACCAATTGGCTTTACATTTTTGGGAACACCTTCTCCAACCCAATTCATGTACGCGACCATCGCGCGCATCTCTTTACTCAGACTGTCAATTTTCGCTCCATTTAAACTCCTTTCAAGACATTCATTGATTCGAAATTCGATAGATTCAACTCTTCCGCTTCTGGGTCTATATTTTGGATAGGTAGATGCAACTGCGGAAAAACAATTTCCAAATGGTTTCAATCCCGCATTGATATGGCAATTCTGACAATTCATTCCGTTGGTGATATTTGCCACCAGGCCTTTCGGACCCAGATGCATTGCAGTATTTGCAATCAAATCTTTGCCGTATCTGATAAGATCACCCTCTGCTGTGTGGGGAATGGATGCAGTATCAGGAATTTGCCATGGATAGTCTGATTTGGCGCTCAAAATACCTGCCATGAGTTTCTTTGATTGAGTTTGTTTTAGTATCAGTTCGGATACTATCAGCAAAACGAGAATGATTAAGCCGGCTATCATAAGCCATCCGGTTCTTGAAAATGTATTTCCCATACTATTCTAATGATCAATTCTTAGAAAAATAGTTTCTTCAAGTGTAGGAGGCAGCGGGATTCGCAGGATAAAAGTACATACTTTCATTGGCAACGCATTGCGGCATCTACCTGAAATTATTTGGCTGGTGGTAGAGCGTTCCAGGTATCAACAATATTCTTCCAGGAACCGTCTTCCTGTTTTTTCCAAATGGTTACTCCTTTATTTTTTTGCGTTATGGTTTGTCCTGTAGAATCTTTGAATGAAATTTCATTTTGTTCCATCAAATAACCCAGGTCTCCATCTTTTGAAACAGAGGCACTTAATGTTTCCCAACTAATTTTAAAACCCGGTATCTTCTTGCTGCCTTCAACCATTTCCCGAATTGCTTTTTTCCCTTTTATCGGTGCTTCCCCGGGTGAAAGCACTACTGCGTCATCTGCCCAGTAGCTCAGTATTCTGTCAATACTATCAGTGGAGGCCAGCTTTGACCAGTCAAGGCTGGTCTGTATGAGTTTTGCTTCTTCGGCTTTTGTATCAACAACTTGTTTACATGCAACAGATAGAATCATTAAAGTGAAAATTGAAATTGCGAGTTTCATAATGCAGATGAATTGGTTAGAGTGGTTGTTAAAAAAATTATGATTTCGGAATTCAATTTGTGGATCCTCAGGCAGGTAATGGTTTCTATGAAATGTATTCATACAATATAGCAACAATTGGATTAAAATTGAAATTCTGCTACCGTTAGTTTCCATTTCCCCACACTTCATTAGAATATTGCTGCCTTTGATAGGGTTTTTATTATCCTTTAACATTAGGTGATAGAATTTTGTGTAGGATATAATTTTTCAATTTTCAATTATTGTCATGCAGGAGATAACGTTGATTCACGAAACAAAGCAAGCTGTAAGAAAGAGATTATGCTGGAGGGTAGATCATGTGCACTCTTCAAATCAGTTCCATATGGAACAATTGTTTGGAAAAGTTGGCGGACAATTCAATTTATATGCGGGATTAATCACAGCCAGGGATGAAAGATTTTCGAATGCACATGTTGAGTTTTGGATCGACGCGAAAAACATTTATGCTGAAAACAAAAAAAGAGAAGAATTTCTGAAATCACATAAGGTTTTCAAAGCTGAATCTTACCCACACATAGAATTCAGAAGTACAAGGATTCGCAAACTTGGTATGATTGATTATATAATGGAAGGTGATTTAACTATCAGGGGTATTACTAAGAAAGTTTATTTCGAAATTGAATGTGGAGCTCCACTTCACAATCATTGGGGTACAAAAAGAGTTGGATTTAAAGTAAGAGGAGAAATAAACAGGATGGACTTTGGAATGAAATCTATTCGTCCTCTCGAATCAGGAGGAATTTATATTGATAAGTGGATCAAATTCGACTTTGACCTGGTGTTTGTAAAAGCATAATTTTTTTATAGAAGTATATATTTTCTAACAACTATTAATCATTAAACCTTCACAAATGAAAAAAGTGTATTCAGGGATTGTGGCAATGCTGACAATCGCAATTTTTTTGGCGGGAACTGTCCGTGCGCAGGGAGACAATATGCGCTCTGATTTGGCCTTAAACAAGGAATCTATTTCGCAAGTATCGACTCTAAGTTCGCCATACGATCAGCCCGTCAACCCAAAAGCTATCAAAAATTTCAACAAATTTTATTCTGATGCAGTCGGCGCTCAATGGACGACTATAAAAAACCAGGGATTTGTTTGCAGATTTTTGAAGGGAGATATGGTTAACCGCGCTTATTACAATAGAGCGGGCAATTGGGTTGTTACCGTTTCAGATATTGCTGAAAAGCAAATGCCAGACGAAGTTAGACAATCGGTACGCTCGTCGTATTTTGATTATTCCATTGTATTCGTACAGGAAATTAGTTTCCCTCAGGGAAATGAGCCCGTTTATAAAATTCAAATCCAGAGTGACAAAGAATTCAAAGTGCTTAAGTTGAACGATGGAGAAATTGAAGAAGTATCGAAAGGAAATTTGTAAGAAAAGTTAGTTTTTAGGTCTCCATCTTCAAGTCAGGTTTTGAGAGTTAAGATTAATGGCCCCATTGGGGCCATTTTAGTACTTAGTATATAGTACTACGTACTAAGACAAATCAAATTTATTCTCTGTGACCTGTGGTAAAAAATTCGAATTAGTTTCTTCATATTGATATTAGTAACTCGAAAGGCGTTTCCGTAGTCAGAAACCACAGCGACAATCGACGCCGCGCGATTCTCTTCTGGAGCGCATCGCAACTACCGCGCGACTGTCTTCTGCGGCGCATCGCAACACCGCCGCGCCACTGTCTTCAGGAGCGCATC
>PSRI01000262.1 GCA_003175935.1 Bacteroidota bacterium | reverse complement strand
TCATGGTTGAAAGGATGAAGCTTTTCGAAAAGTAAGTTGACAACGATGTAATGGATATTGCAAGGAGGAAAAGTTTTCTGCCCGTAGTCACGAGACACGTGACGAAGGTGCGATGAAGGAATAAAAAACTCTTGCGACGTAGCATAGAGCAAAAATGGCGCAAAGTCAGGAAGAGGAATCTTAACGTCATTTCATGTTTGACTTGACACTAGTACCTAGACATATCAAATTCCTTCTTATACCTGATTTTAGATTTTTGATGTTACCTGCCTGCCGGTTTACCGGCCGAAGGCAGGCAGGCAGCGATTTTAGTAAGTGGGACTTCTTTATCAAAATCCCAAAATCTACAATCCAAAATCAATTAACGCTGAACCCTGAACTCTGAACTATTAACTTCTCGAAAAGACTGTGGTCCCAATGAAAATCGGGATCTATCTAAGGGATTTTTCTCTGATAGCTTTGAATTCAGAACCATCTTTCCATTTTGGCCATGTAGATTCTGATGCAAGTTTTTTTCCAATTTGGAAAAGCATTTCCATGTCCTGAATCCCACCTTCGAATGTCCAGTTGGGATTTATTTCGTCAGAAGGTTGATGATAATGATTCGCAGTATACTCATCTTCGAGTTTCTTGCCATATTCTTTTCCTTTTCCCGCAATATCAATTCCTCCTTTTGCATCGAGTGCCGGAACACCAACTTTAGCCAAACTAAAATGATCCGATCTGAAATAATGCCCTGCCTCGGGATGTGATTCAGGAGCAATATATCTTCCCTGGGTCTTTGCCACTTCAGCTACATAATCTTCCAAATCATTTTGCCCGACACCAGTGATTACAATATCATTTGCTTTTTCATTCGGACTAATCACGTCCATGTTCAGGTCGGCCACTGTTTTATTGAGAGGATAAATTGGGTGTTGTCCGTAATATGCTGATCCGCGAAGACCTTGTTCTTCTGCAGTCACAGCAAGAAATAAAATAGTACGTTCAGGTTTTTCAGGAAGATTCTTAAATGCTCGCGCCATTTCAAGTAATGCTGCAGTTCCGCTTGCATTATCTAAAGCACCGTTATAGATGGTATCTCCTTTTGCATCAGGAATCCCTATACCCAGGTGATCCCAATGCGCTGTGTAAAGAATATATTCATCCGGTCTTTTTGAACCGGTAATTTTTCCAATAACATTATGCGAAGTATTGTAAACCGATTGCACCCTAACTGTGGTACTCATTTTTTCGCCAAGTGAAACAGCCTTGAAACCATGGTTATTTGCCTGAACCAGCAGACTCGTATCCTTTCCCGCAGCAGAAAGAATTTTCTTAGCGGCATCTGCGCTTACCCATCCCTGTAAGGCGCAATGGTATTGAGAACTTCCTCTTGTATCAAGGTATAAGTTTGATCCACCCCAGGAGCTTTGCACCACACTGAATGGATAAGAAGCTGCTTGAGTATTGTGAATGATCAAACAGGCTTTTGCACCCTGTCTTGCCGCTTCCTCAAATTTATAGGTCCATCTACCATAATAAGTCATGGTTTTCCCTTTGAATAAACCAGTATCCTGGGTTCCAAATCCGGGATCGTTAACCATTACTAAAACTACTTTCCCTTTCACATCAGTTCCTGCATAATCGTTCCAATTATATTCAGGAGCAACCACACCATATCCGGCAAAAATTACTTCGCTCTTATCCAATACAGCCAATGAATCTGTGTTTTCCGTAGATACAACATAATCACGCGTATTTTGAAGAGAGAAGGTTCCTTTTGATGACTCCACCTGCAAAATTGGCGCAGGCCTGCATGTTATCTCTACCATTGGAACGTCCTGGAAATAACTTTGTCCGTTCCCGGGCTCCAGTCCCAGCGATGTAAATTTTTCGCGTAAATATTCAATTGTTTTAGCCTCGCCCGGGGAAAATGGTTTTCGTCCCTGAAAGGAATCTGATGCAAGAACTTTTATATAATTAAGAAGGCTGTCTTTGCTAAAAGTTGAAGTTGAAGCTGCATTATTTTTTACTTCTTTCATTTGATTGCAGGCAGCAAATATTGAAATGGCCATGAGCCATCCCATACGGGAGGAGGATATCTTCATTGATTTGGGGAGTTGATTTCCGGGCAATATAATGATGTATCAGCAAACTGTCAAAGCAGACTGCGGATCCAGAGGGAAATTGCCTTGTAGTGAGTGGTTGTGTTAGACTATTCGGAGAAACTAAATTTGTGCCTTATACCATTAAATAAGTCATGATAGCGATAAAGCCCATGAGTGAAAGGGTTTGATAATAACTCCAACCCATTCCCATACCGTTGTCTTCTTCGTACTTGATAAGGGTTACAAAAATTCCGACAACAGGTATCCAGTATAAGAACTTGTTTTTCATTTCTCCATTTGCATCTTCGTGCGGCAGGATGGAATGGGTGGATTTTACTACGAATCTCGATTTGGTAGCTACTGACATGACAATCAAATTTGGGTTATAAGAAATTGTTCAATTTTCAAAGGACTCGATCCCTGGATTCAGTCAATAAGTACTGGATTCAGCTAATAAATAGATAATAGAGGTGTAGGGGTAAAACCGGGAGGTGTTTTTTCAAACCGGTCCATAAAGTTAATCCAATTAATGATTTTAAAAACACTTTTTTCCCACCTTTTCGGAATTTTCAATCTTAATATCTCCTCTTTAACCTCTCATTTTCAAACTGATTCATAAGTGCCTGACTAAGAACTCACCCATTTCATAATACGGATAAGTACCTGGAAACTGTGTGGAATAAACGAAGTTTTCACACGATTTTAATTGAGTTTTAACCCGCCTTTAACCCCCACTAAGCAGGGACAAGAATGGATCGGAGGTTCGAAGATTCCACTTAAAAAAGGGACAATAAAGAGGGAATTTCAAATCAAAAACGGACAGAAACTATATCAAAATCGGACACCATTTCGGTTTTCCATAGCTAACCCCTTGATTTCAAGCCTCAAACCCAATAGGCATAGGGTTTGTACCTGCCTCCCGACACGGCTCCGGTATTAATGGCCAGGCATGAAACCAAATGGAATATTATGTTCAAAAACTATTTTACAACTGCGCTCAGAAATTTTCAGAGAAACAAAGCTTTCTCCATTATTAACGTTCTTGGATTATCCATCGGTATCAGTGCTTCACTGGTGATTTTCCTGATTGTATATTATGAATTCAGTTACGATAAATATCAACCCGATAATAATCGGATATATCGGGTGGTTCTCGATGCAAAATTTGGAGATGCTGACGGCCATAGTGCAGGTGTGCCGGCTCCACTTGGTAAAGCAATTCAAACAGAAGTTACCGGTGTAGCCCTCACTGTTCCCATATTTCAATTTCAGGGAGATGCCACAGCTAAAGTAAGTATCGAAAAACCAGGTGCTTCTTCACCAAATATCATAAAAAGTCAACCCAATATCATTTTCACAAGCCACGAATACTTTGGTTTGCTTCCCCACAAGTGGCTTGCAGGATCACCAAAATCCTCCCTTCAAAATCCATTTAGTGTAGTCCTTACCGAAAGCAGGGCCAGGCAATATTTTCCTGGTTTGAATTCTGATCAGGTAATGGGGCAAAAATTAAATTACAATGATGATATCACTGCTACTGTAACGGGTGTTGTGGCAGATTTAAACGAAACCACCTCATTTAATGCAGTTGAATTTATTTCCCTGGCCACAATTTCGCAAACACATTTGCAAAATCAGTTCATGATGGACGTGTGGAACGACTGGATGGCCTATTCTCAACTTTACGTAAAAATCAATGAAGGAACAAGTCGTGCTCAAATTGAAACTCAGTTAAAAGCGCTGGAAAATAAGTACAATAAAAAAGCCGCAGATGATCACAACACCATAACCTATGCGCTGCAGCCATTGAAAGATGTGCATTTTAATGGTTTATATCCGGGCATTGGACAAAGAGTTGCACGTGTCAACATACTTTATGGATTACTGGCTATTGCAGCTTTTCTTCTATTATTAGGTTGCATCAATTTCATCAATCTTACTACTGCAAACGCAACCCAAAGAGCAAAAGAAATTGGGATTAGAAAAACGATGGGCAGCTCGCGTCGACAATTGGTCCTGCAGTTTTTGGGAGAAACATTGCTCACAACAGTAATGGCTACACTAGTGTCAATGTGCCTGTCCCCAATTTTGCTTCAAATGTTTAAAGATTATATTCCCCAGGGATTAAACTTTGAATTGATTCAGCAGCCATTTGTGATTGCCTTTCTTGTGGGTTTGACGCTTTTTGTAAGCTTCATTTCAGGCATATACCCTTCGCTTATCCTTTCAGGTTATCGTCCGGCCCTGGTTTTGAAAAGTCAGAGTACGGTAAACCCGGGTGATACCAGGAGGGCCTGGACCAGAAAAACGCTTACAGTTGCTCAATTTGTAGTTGCACAGTTTTTTATAATAGCCACAATAATAGTGAGCAAGCAAATCAATTACTCAATTAATGCAGATCTTGGATTTAATAAAGACGGAATAATAAACTTTGAATTACCTCGTGATACTGTTCAGAGTCACCAAACCCATCTATTGCAGGAAATCAAAAATATTCCAGAGGTTGAAGTGGCAAGTTCAGGTTTTTTTGCGCCCGCAGACGAGGGAGTTGCTTTCACCAATGTCTCATACGCGCCAAAAAAAGATTTAAAAGCTCAAGTGCAGATTCGCTGGGGAAATCCGGAATTTATTGATGTATACAAGATCAAATTAATTGCAGGAAGAAATGTATTGCCTAGTGATACGATGCGGGAATTTTTAATAAATAATACTTATGCAAAGCTTTTAGGTTTCCAGAACCCTAATGATGCCGTAGGCATCATTCTAAATTTCGGTAAACGTAATTTACCGGTTGTAGGTGTCATGCAGGATTTTCATGATCAATCAACGCATTCTCCCATTTTTCCTATTGTGTTCGCCAGTGGAAATGGATCCATGTTCCATGTAAGATTGAAACCTTCAAATCCGGGAGGTCAAAATTGGAAAAATGCCATCAATAAAATGCAGGCTGCATTCAAAAAGATCTATCCCGATGCTTCTTTCGATTACAAATTCTACGACGAGAAAATTGCAAAGATGTATGCTACAGAACAGCAAACGGCAGGACTGCTGACTTGGGCTACCGGTCTCTCCATTTTTATAAGTTGCCTGGGCTTATTGGGACTGGTCATGTTCACTATTAATTCTCGCACGAAAGAAATTGGTGTAAGAAAAATTTTAGGTGCTTCTGTTTCGAATATCGTGAAAGTATTGTCTACTGATTTTGTAAAACTGGTTTGTGTCGCATTCATCATTGCTGCTCCCCTGGCGTGGATCACAATGAACAAATGGCTGGAAGATTTTACATATAGAACTTCTATAAGCTGGTGGGTATTTTTATTGTCGGGCGGAATGATGATATTGGTTGCAATCCTTACACTGAGTTTCCAAACAATAAAAGCAGCTCTTGTAAACCCTGTAAAATCTTTACGAACTGAATAGTTTCACGGCCGCCTGAACGAGTCATTCGGGCCTTGCCTGCCGAAGGCAGGCGTGAAACCTATCGAAATTAATATTAGAAGTATGTTCAAAAATTATTTTACAACAGCTGTCAGACATTTGTTCAAGAACAAATCATTTTCATTCATCAATATCCTTGGCCTGGCTATTGGAATGGCATCTGCCCTGTTGATCCTTTTATGGGTGCAAAATGAAATGAGTTTTGACCGCTTTTATACCAAGACAGCTCGCATTTATAAAATCTACAATCGCGACAAAGTAAACGGCGCCTGGTTAACTTCCGATCTATCGCCTTCGGCGCTGGCAACAAGTCTGCATAATGATTTTCCTGAGGTTGAAAATGCAGTTCGCTACAGAAGAGTCACATTTCTTACGAGCGTGGGGGAAAAACATATTAATTCACAAGGGGCCTTTGCAGATGAAAAATTTTTAGATGTCTTTGATTTCCCTCTTTCTGAAGGAGAACGCGCCAACTCATTGAGTGGAAACTACTCCATAGTCATAACTAAAAAATTTGCGGAAAAGCTTTTTGGAAATGAGTCTGCTATCGGAAAGACTATTAAAATTGATAGTACTGATAACTTCACAGTAAAGGCGGTACTGGAAGCCCTGCCTTCAAATACCCAATTCGATTTCGAATATCTTTTGCCCTGGACCTACATGGTAAAACTCAACTGGGTACCCGAGGAAGATTGGTTTAGAAATTTCGCACCGACATATGTATGCCTCAAAGAAGGAACCAAACAATCAGCATTTGAAAAGAAGATTCAAAATCTTTTGACTGAACACAATAAGTCAACACCGAATGAAACTACCGCTCAGATTTTCCTTCAACCTATAAAGGATACTTATTTATATTCCAAATCTGAAAATGGAAGACTGGTCGCAGGGAAAATCGAAGCCGTAAAGATATTTATCATTATTGCGATCTTCATTTTGCTCATCGCCTGCATCAATTTTATGAACCTGAGTACAGCGCGAAGCGAGAAACGTGCAAAGGAAGTAGGCATAAGAAAAGTAATGGGCGGAATGAGAACATCCCTTGCTTTACAATTTATTTTCGAAAGCATTTTGATTTCAGCCATTGCCTTTGCCATTGCGTTAATTATTGTTCAGGTTGCGCTTCCAGCCTTTGATAAACTCATTGGATCCGAATTGAAAATCGATTTCAATAATCCGTACTATTGGGCATTCGCTGTTTCATTTGTAATCCTCACTGGAATTCTGGCCGGCAGTTATCCGGCATTTTATCTTTCTTCATTCAATTCAATAAAGGTTTTAAAAGGAAGTTTCCGGAAAATAAATTCAGTTGTTACGCCGAGAAAAGTCCTTGTGATTCTTCAATTCACATTTGCCATCGTATTGATCATTTCTACGATAATTGTTCAACAACAAGTGAAATATGCTCAGGAAAGAGAATCCGGATACAATAGGAGTAACCTGATTTTCACTTTTACACAGGGAAAAGTAAATGATCATTTCCGCGCTATAAAAGATGAGTTAATTAAATCTGGTGCCGCGGTCGCAGTTACCAAATCTTATAGTCCGATTACCCGAAAATGGAATGATGGAGATGGATTTTACTGGCAGGGAAGTACTGAAGCTGATAAAAAAATAAATTTTGCATGGCTTGGTTCTGATGCTGATTTCACAAAAACTTTGGGAGTAAAGATCGCTGAAGGCAGAGATATTGACGTTTATAATTATCCCACCGACACCATGGGAATGCTGTTAAATGAAGAAGCGGTGAGATTGATGAGATTGAAAAATCCGATTGGACAAACTATCACTTTCGCCCCTGATGGCCGCCAGTGGCACGTAGTTGGAGTTGTTAAGAATTTCATTCTTGAATCCCCATATTCCAGAATAAGTCCGATGATGATTGTAGGTCCCTCCCAATATTTTCAGGTGATGCACATCAAATTAAATCCGGCAAATTCCGTGTCTGATGATCTTGCAAAGGCCGAAAAAATTTTCAAAGATTATAATCCTCAATATCCATTTGAATATGTATTTGCTGATGAAGCTTATGCAGGTAAATACAAAGACGAAAAGAAAACAGAAACACTTTCCCGCTTATTTGCCGGTCTCACCATTTTTATTTCCTGTCTGGGTTTGTTTGGACTTGCTGCCTATATGGCTGAAAATCGCGTAAAGGAAATTGGAGTGAGAAAAGTATTGGGTGCAACTACATCTGGCATTGCAATTTTGTTATCAAGGGATTTTCTTAAGCTCATACTTATCTCGATCATAATCGGATCACCTATCGCCTACTTTGCCATGGCAAAATGGTTAAGCAATTATGAGTACCGGACTGAAATTCGTTGGTGGATTTTTGCCGGGTCGGGATTAATTGCTCTATTAATCGCAATTATTACCATTAGTTTCCAGGCCATTCGTGCGGCACTCGAAAATCCTGTAAAATCTCTTAGATCCGAATAGGATATATGATATTGGATTTTGCCTGCCTGCCCCAGGCAGGCATCTTGTCTAGGTACTAAGTACTTGGTACTAGGTACTTGGTACTTGGTACTAGGTACTAGGTACTAGGTACTTTTATGGGCCTTTGCGTGGAATTCTTTATTATTGGCGAAATTTTCAACATGAAACTAACTGGCGCTTGCTTATTATTAATCTCGGCATTGATCTCCTGCGAAACAAAAAAGAATTCCCTTTCCATCGAAGGAACCTGGCAATTGCAGACAGGAACTCTCATCGAAAAAAATGATACAACTATAACAGATTATACTAAGGGAAAGCAATTCATTAAGATCATCAACGGTTCCCATTTCGCATTTTTCGGGCACGATCTTACAAAAGGCAAAGACTCAGCAAATGCTTTCTACACTTCCGGGGGAGGAAAATACATTCTTACTGATAGCTCATACACTGAATCTTTAGAATATTGCAGTGACCGTCAGTGGGAAAATAATAGTTTTAAGTTTACAGTTACCATCAACAACGATACGCTTATCCAAAAAGGTATTGAAAAAGTTGAGGGTACGGGGATTGAGCGTTACAATACTGAAAAATATGTCAGACTTAAGTAAATCTGTTTTGCATCGCTGCAGAGATAAAAAATTAATTTAAACAGACCCGCAGGCTTCCTATATAAAATCGACCCATTGCCTTCTGCCTGCGGGTCATTAACGTACCGGTTTTTCCTAAAAGTTTTAATTACCCAATTTTAATAGCTTCAAAGTTTTAGTTCCTTTTTCATTACTGATATTGATAAAGTAGAGGCCGGGCTTTAAATCGCTGATGTTAAGATCCAAACTGGAAACTTTTCCACTAAAGCTGTGAGCTTTTACCAGTTTACTTTCCGCATCATAAATTTTGATTGTGCCATAAGCTCCCCCGTTACCAAAGTCAATCCTTACACTTGATGTTGCCGGATTCGGAAATAATCTGGGCGCTCCCCTTACTAATTTCTCTGTGCGAACCATGAGCGTATCCGCTACCCTGTCTTCACCATTTTCGCCAGGACAGGGCGCAACAAAAAATACATTGTCCTGATAACTGGTGATCATTGTATTTCTCTTGAGAACATCAGAGAGTTTCGTCTTCATCAATTGGTTTCGAATTATTGAAGGCAGGAAAGGGTCGTTCAGGTAGAAATAAAAATCTCCATCTCTCAAATGTTGAAATTGTGCTTTCAATATTTGATGCATAGTTAATCCAACTGATGCTCCGGGAAGATGATCTTCTGCGAGTATTCCAATCCAAAGATCCACATTATTAATATTGCCATATAATTTTTTGAGAGAATCGGCAACAGATCTATCGGAAGAAATATCTGAAAAACTTTGCGCAGCCCTTCCGGTATAAAATCTGCGAACAGTGTTGTAGTCGGGAAGCCCGTGATCTCTTCCTCTTTGGATATTCAAACTTGCCAGGTCAATTCCAAACCTTGTTGTATCCGCCGGATTGCCAAATAAGAAATTCCTCAATACACTATTGATCCTTGTATCAGTTTCATATTGCTTGTGCGTAGCAAATCCTTTTAAAAATGGATCTGTTTGATAAGTGACCAACAATGAGGGATTCCAGAATGCTTCAACGAGATCCAAAGCCCCGGGGCCCACGTCTACGCAGTCATTACTCTTGAGGGCAATATCATCTGCAACCATGGTATGACCAATTCTGTATCCCGCAGTTGCGAAAGTGCTCATGATATCGGGCCTCACAAAATTTTTATACCCGGAATAGGCGTCTAACCTGACGCCCAGTGCCGGCAAAAATTCCTGATAGGTAATAATTTGAATAAGTGCTCCTACTTCTTTTCTTGCAGTTTGATACAGAAGCTCATCTCCCCTTACACCATGCGCAATCAATTCATCGCAGATGCGATTGTGCTCGCGCACGAAAAGGGTATGCAGGCTTGCTATTCCCGGATGTTCAGAAGCACGATCATCACCTGCAACAAAAGTCTTAATGGTCTTACCACCATCATTGGCCATTTCCGGTGCACTGGGATCAATACTTGCAGAGAATTCTCCTGTCACAGTGTTCCACGGAAGAAGATTTCCTGCAGAGGTTTTCAATTTTCCCGACTTAAAAGTGCGTAGCCATTTTGCGCGTGAAGAATCAGATCCATAAACCATGGATGCGTCGAGCCAGGCAGTAGTCATATTGCTTTGCGCACGGGGTGTAGTAATTCCGGTCCCGGGTCTCACTTCACTTCTTGTAAATGGAATCGGTTCTGTAAATATTACTTCATCATTTGGAAGTAAAATTGGCACCGATTCAGTTGTTCCTGTTGGAGTACTGCTCATGTCGTGATCTATGAATTGTCCCCATACATATACAAATGTGCTCAAACCTCTTTCATTAAAATGAGTGACGGGTTCGTCACACATTACGTTTGAAATTTTTCTTGCGCCAGGACGGTTTACTCCGCCCATTGCATTAAGCGGATCGGAGGGCCCGTATTGCGGCGGAATTTCGCGGAATAGAGCTATGTCTGCGGCCCCATAAATAAGGGCCTGCCTGCTTGAAATATTATTGGATGTACCGTCAATAGTTCTAAATGGGATCCGAAAAGTAATGGGAAATCTTGTTCTTTCGTCTGGAATCGGGTTGGTGCGAGGATTGGTGAGAAATAATTTACCTGCTAAGTCTCTTTGGGCCTGGGATATTGTGCAGGTGCACGTAAGCGTTAGTAGGATGCAGGCCAGCACCCTGGTCGTTTTTTTTTCAGGCATGACCTTAGGTTTATTGGTTCATTAATGCCTGAAACCATCAATATTTATGAGCTAATCGTAAAGTTAGTTTCATGTATTTTACAGCTGGGATATTACCGTTCCTATCGCTCGTGAAACGATTTTCTTCTCATAAGCATTTGGTTTCAGAAAACTTCAACGGTTTGGACTGAAGAGCAGGAATTAAAAGGAGAGGGACCTATTGCGCAATATGGATATGGAATAAATGCCACAAAATCCACACCTGCCTGAAATATTATGCTTATATAATTCGGGGAATTTCTTACATAATTGAGATAATGAAATTATCTCTGTGAATCTATTCTCGTATTTTTTCGGTAATCAGAAGGAGAAATACCTGTTATTCTTTTGAATTGGGTGGAGAGATGCGCGGGACTACTATATTTCATTGTTGAAGCGATGTCTGCAATTGAAAGTTCATCTTCAGAAATTAATTGCTTTACACGTTCAATTTTTTGGGTGATGATATATTGCTCAATTGTAATGCCCCAGGCACGTGAAAATGATTTGGAAAGAAATGTATAATTAACGCACATCTTGCGACTGATATACTCAGAATAATTTATGATGGGCATCTCTTCATCATTATAAACCATCCTGATGATAAGGTGCTTGACCCTTTCTGTGAGGATTGCCTTTTTATCGAACAGAATTTCAAAATCGTCAGGAAGTAATTCGGATTGTATTTGAGCGAGTTGTTCCACATTTATCGGGCTCAGGAGTTCTATTTCGCCTTCAGCAACAACCGAAATCTGAAGTCCCATCGTTTCAAATATGGATTTCACTTTTCTTTCGGAGATCGAACTTATCATATTTCTTATAAACAACTTCAAAAACTCAGATATATTGGAAACCGAACACCCACAAATTTTTTGCCATAGTGCCAAAATGTGATAAACTATGTGTGGGGAATCCTTATCCAGACTGGATTTGCGAGGATAAAAAAAATTCAGACTTATATATTATTGCCTTAAGGACCTGAGGTAATTTATACTCTGCGGCACCTGCACCATAACCTGGTTACTTTCATCTTCGATGAAATAATGCCTGATCCCAACCTTTTTTGCCTGTTTTAATATCCCGGGAATATCAATTTCACCGGTTCCCAGCACCACATCATTTTCGGGTGAGCTAAGGCCCGTAAGGTCTCGTGGTGTGCCTTTTCTCATATCTTTCAGGTGCATCAATTTCCATCGCCCACCATATTTCTTCAGTAATGAAACCGGATCTCCACCGCCAAAATGAGTCCAGAAAATATCCATTTCAAATGAAACATACTGTGGGTTTGTATTAGTAATGATATAGTCCAGCAAAGTACCATTTCCATAAGGTTGAAATTCGTATCCATGAATATGGTAGCAGAAGATAATACCCTGCCCTTTTAAATATTTTCCTGCAGCGTTAAAATCTTCTACTGCCTTTTTCGCATTTTCAAAAGTCAAAACGCCTTTATCGTGGGGAATCCAGGAACACATCACATATTTTGATCCCAGAA
>PSRI01000203.1 GCA_003175935.1 Bacteroidota bacterium | reverse complement strand
TTACCAAATCTCCTCACCACAAACGGGAGAAGCGAATGGTTTATATACAAATCATGCTATTGCAAGCCAATCTTTTCACACGCCCTGGCGAGTCATCATATTCGGCAAGAATTTAGGAACCATCTTCGAATCAAACCTGGTTCATCACCTGGCAGCGCCAAACCAGATTGGTGATTTCAGTTGGGTGAAACCCGGAAAATCGTCCTGGAGTTGGTGGAGTGATCATTCAAGCAGCCGGAATTTGATCAAGCTTAAAAAATATGTAGACCTGGCAAAAGATATGCGATGGGAGTACTCACTGGTAGATGCAAATTGGAACATAATGAACGGAGGTACTATCACTGACCTGGTTAAGTATGCACGGTTGAAAGGTGTGGGTTTAAGTTTGTGGTATAACTCAGGTGGTCCGCATACCGATATAACAGAGCAACCCAGGGACATTATGTCGGACCCCTATAAAAGAAAGAGCGAATTTAAAAAGCTTCACGATTGGGGAATCAAAGCGGTAAAAATTGATTTCTTTAATAGCGATAAACAACAGCTAATTCAACTCTACCAGGATATTTTGAAAGATGCAGCAGATCAAAAAATCATGGTCGTCTTTCATGGCTGTACAATTCCGCGAGGATGGGCAAGGACCTATCCCAACCTTGTCGCCATGGAAGCCGTCAGAGGGGCAGAGCAACTAAACTGGGATTCAAAATATGCGGCGAATGCACCGGCACATAATATTGTTCTTGCCTTTACGAGAAATGTTGTGGGCTCCATGGATTACACGCCGGTTACCTTTTCAAGCTATCCATGTTGCAGGCACGCTACAACAAATGCATACGAGTTGGCGCTGTCTGTTTTATTTGAATCAGGAATACAGCATTTTGCAGACAGCGATTCATCATACAGAAGCCAGTCAGAGCCGGTAAAAGATTTTTTAAGCCGTGTTCCTATTGTATGGGATGATACAAAGTTTCTGGAAGGATATCCGGGCAAATCTGCAATTATTGCCAGGAGAAAGGGAACAGACTGGTACATAGCCTGTGTGAATGGCGAACCTTTTCCCAAAATATTTCGCCCACAACTATCTTTCCTTGGCAATGGTACGTATAGCATGACCATTCTAATGGATGGCGGGAAAGGGGATGAGGTTAAACAACAAAACATGACTTATAAAGCTCGGAATAAACTTGCGATACCTGTTTTGCCAAATGGTGGGTTTGTAATGAAGGTAACAAGGTGAATTTGTACAAACCTACCAACTTGTTTGCTTTTTATGCCTGTGCTGCACATAGGCTCATAATAGGTTCTGCATTCTAAACTTTCAACCTAAAGCCTTCAGTCTTAAACATTAAAAATATCCCACATTTCTGCCTGCCGGCATTGCTTCGCTAACCGCGTGCGCTAACCAGTGTGCCGAAGCGATTGCAAGGTACAAGCTATAGCAGTGACGCAAGCCTCACGAAGACGAGCAAGCAGAATCCAATATTCTATATCCAAAGTCCCTTATCCATCATGCAATATCCAATATCCTCCATCCAATATCCTATATCCAAAATCTTAAATCTAAAATCCAACATCTTATTCATTAACCAATCATAAACATCTTCTTCAAAATTTCCCCAGAAAGTCCTGCTAATATTGTACGACTCAAATTGCCCACGATTACAGAGATTGAATTATGCCATTTGCCCTGATTACAGGTGCCAGTACAGGAATCGGAAAATGCATTGCTGAAGAATTAGCCGCCAGAGATTATGATGTATTACTGATTGCCCGTTCTGAGTGCTTACTCAAAGAAAACTGTCTCTCGATACAGAAGAAATACTCCGTATCTGCAAGGTATTTTGCCATTGATCTGGCTGAGGAAAATGCTGCCCAAAAAATCTATAATTGGTGCCAGTCGAATAATTACCAGGTTAGCATCCTGGTAAATAATGCCGGTTATGGACTTAGTGGTTTCTTTGAAAACCGTACATGCGAAGCGAACTTTGATATGCTTAAGGTGAACATGACAACCCCGGTTCAGCTTTGCCAGTTATTTCTTCCCATGCTCAAACTTAAACCTCGTGCATATATCCTGAATATCGGGTCCACTGCAGCTTACCAGGCAATGCCAGGGTTTGCACTTTATGGAGCGAGCAAGTCCTTCATCCTGAATTTCACCCGCGGACTTCATGCAGAACTGAAGGATACTAATATTTCTGTCAGTTGTGTCTGTCCTGGTGCAACCAACACTCATTTCAACGAACGCAGTGAGCTCTGTCAGAAAGCAATTGCAAAGGGTGAAAAACTCAGTATGTCTGCAGAAAAAGTAGCACAAATTTCTGTGGAAGGAATGTTTTCGGGAAAGACGGAAGTAGTTGTTGGTCTCGCGAACAGGGTAGGGGTATTTCTGAGTTGGCTTTTACCTAAATCTGTTTCAGAAAGATTCATTATGAATATTTATAAAGAATAAAGGTGTGAATGACATTTTTAAATAATATTCAGTATTTACTCCTATTTATTCCTTAAAAAACTCAAAATTCAATTTTCCTTCAGAAATGACAGGTACCTTCGCGGCGAATTAGAAAATTGAATAATGAAGCAGACTGCATTGCTGATAGTTTTGATCTCCTTCTGTTTTTTCGGCTACTCACAAAAACCTGAAACCAATGCAGGTAAAACAAAGATTATAGGAAAAGTGGTGGATTCTGCTACCCGCGCCGGACTTGAATATGCTACCATTTCTCTCACAAATTTGATCGACAAAAAAAATGTAAACGGTGCAATTACTACCAATAGTGGCAACTTTACCGTTGATGGAATCAGCGATGGAAAATACAGAGTTACTGTAGAATGTATTGGATATAATCCAACCATAATTGACGAAGTAGAAATCAATGGCGGGCAGCAAACCATCAACCTTAGGAATATAGCACTGGAAAAAAGTGTAAAAACGCTTGAGACCGTCAAGGTAACTGCAGGCAAACTGATTGAAAATAAAATTGACAAACTTGTTTACAACGCAGAAAAAGACATTTCCTCGCAAACCGGCGTCGCCACAGATATTTTGAAAAAAGTTCCCATGGTTTCTGTTGATGTAGACGGCAACGTTGAATTAGCGGGGAGTGGAAGTGTTCGGTTTTTAATAAATGGAAAACCCTCAACGGCATTCGGAAGCAATATTAATGACGTACTTCAGGCAATTCCTGCGAGTCAGATAAAAAGCATCGAAGTAATTACAAATCCCGGCGCGAAATATGACGCCCAGGGTTTGGGAGGAATTATCAATATCATTCTCAAGAAATCCAATGTGCAGGGAATAAATAGCAATCTTTCTTTAAGTGCGGGAACCCGCAATGAAAACGGATCATTCAATTTCAATGCAAAAAAAGGAAAATGGGGAGTGAATGCGTTTTTGAGTGGGAACCTCAGGCCTACGGCAAACACACCTTTTAATTCTTCCAAGCAGTCTTTGGATACTACAACAAAGTCTATCACCCAAATTTCCCAGGACGGTAGCAACGATATTCGTCGTCATGGATGGCAGGCCGGAACCGGCTTTGATGGAATGATTGGTGAAAAAAATAGTATTACCGGTTCTGTTAGTTTCAACAATTTTGGGTTCAATGCAAATGGATCCTATGATCAGTCTCAATTGATGAGTAATTTATCTGATCCTGGCTCCATTATTTCTGCCACTAACACATTTAATGATGTATCCGGTTCATTTACGGAACATAATATAGATGCAATGCTGAATTATAAAAGAACATTCAGCAAAGAAGACCAGGAACTTGAATTTGGAATCAATACCAGTAATGGAAAATTTCAAAACAGTGCGGCGAATGATCAATATCTTCTTCCTGGTGATTCACTCATTTATGGCAGAGACGGTCACAACCATGCGAAAGAAGGCCTCACTGAATTTACCGTTGATTATGTTCAACCTTTTGGTGATAAAGTAAAATGGGGGATGGGATCTAAAATAGGCATCTACGATATTAAGAGCAATGCCGATGTATATTCGTTCCAGTCAGACGCTAAAGATTTTATTTACGATTCCTCTCTTTCTATCACGATGGATTACCATCAAAAAGTATATGCTGTTTACACAGAATTGAGTTTCCCTATCGGGAAATTGTTCACTGCAAAGGTTGGTGGCAGATATGAAAGAACCGTTGTGGATGCTATTTATTCTAACGTGGACTCACAAGTGAATATTCCTTCTTATGGAAACTTTGTGCCCTCATTTTTTATAACCCGACAATTAAGTGAAAAACAAAACCTCCGACTTAGTTATTCAAAAAGAATTGGCCGTCCGGATTATGGTGACCTGAATCCATTCATCAATACAAGCGATCCCAATAATATCTCTATGGGCAATCCTTATTTGCGGCCTGAAATCAGTCAGAGATTCGAGTTGAGCTATAACAGGGAATTACCCAGGTCAGGATCGCTGATGGTTACTTTATTTTACCGAATGAATAAAGATGATATTCAGCCGTTCGTTACTTATTATCCAGCGTTCGAAGTAGGGGATACAACTTACAATAATGTTTATGTAACAACCAGGGAAAATATTGGCATTGAAAGAAATTCAGGAGTGAGCATTTTTGGTGACGTGAAGCTTTCCAGCAAACTTAGTCTGAGGTCAAATATCTTTTTCTTCTACCGGCATACCATAAACGCAATTGATGCGGGATACAATTCAAACAGTTTCAATTACCGCTTCAATGCAAACCTAACTTATCAGTTCACTCCAACCTTAAGTGGGGAATTCTTTGGTAATTTCAATTCGGCGCGCCATGAAGCTCAGGGCAAATACCCTTCCTTTACTTCATATACATTCGCAGGCAGAAAACAATTGTGGAACAAAAAAGCGAGCATCGCACTCACTCTCAACAATATTTTCAGTGAATACGTATCACAGACAACCGAATTAAAAGGCCCTAATTTCACTTCCACTTCAACCAGGAAAGTACCCTTCCGCTCCATCGGAATTAATTTCACCTGGAAATTCGGCCGCCTTGAATTCAAAAAAGATAGGGAAGAACCAAATACAAACCTTAATACGCCATCAGAATAACTTTGCGAACTTTGCGCTCCTTTGCGCCTTAGCGTGAGGCCTTAATGTGATTCCTTAAAGGTATGATAGCCACCATTTCTGTTTATTCCGTTGTTTGTACTGATCATACCATTTGCAAAGCGGATATAATGCCACAACAACCGAAATCCAAATGAGATAAACAATCGGCAGCGAAAATCCATACCCCTGGAAGTCATGATCAAACCACAATGGTTGATTCACAATCCACATTCTCCATCCAAAAGGTGTGAATCCCGAAATAATCATCGTGAGTAAATGCAGCACGTACACATGTAAAACATAATAAAAAAGAGGCACTCTTCCGTATACTGAAACTACATCTACGATTTTGCCCGTGGAGTTTTCTGTAAATCCGAGGAATAACAATGCAGGCCCGAGAGTCATTAATGTGTACAAAAGAGAAACAGGATATTTTGTGGTATTTAAAAAGGAAAGAAATGTGAACATGGAAGATTTTTGCACGCTCCATGGATGAGGATCGCCATAAACATTAATGAAACGAATGATGATAAAAAGAAAAATAGCGCCAAATCCGGTGTACAATAATAATTTTCTTCTTCTTTCAGGATCAAAATCCTTTTTGTACCATTCTCCCAAACAATATCCCAGGGCCATTATTCCCACAAGTGAAATAATTGGATAACCCACAAAAATGTTCTCACCGTGCCAGGAGAAAAAATTCGGATCATGAACTATTGCCCATCCAAATGCCTGCAAAGTATTTCCCTGCACATGGATATGATCAAGCAGGTTATGAGCGCCCACTAAAATCAACCCTATTAAAAGAATAAACTTCGTAGGTAAATATATTAATCCTGCGAGTACAATCATACCTACACCCAGCCCCCATAAAACAATCAGGATCACAGTTGATAAAGTGATATCAAAATGCCATCCAAAATTCATTACCACTTGTTCAAACAAAATCAACCACACACCTCTTAATAAAAGAAATTGCGCCAAATCTCCTTTTGATTTTTTTTGTCCGATTAAGAAAGCAGAGGTTCCCGCCAAAAATGTAAATATCGGTGCGCAAAAATGAGTGATCCATCTGGTGAAGAAAATGGCGGTCGAAGTTTTTGAGAGATCCGTGGGATCGTAAAAGAATGCAGGGTAGTGAAAATAATCACGGACATGGTCAAGCGCCATGATGATCATAATTGTACCACGCAGAAAATCTATGGAAGTAATTCTGTTTTTAGGAATAGCGATTGTGTTCATATAACTAAGATAATTCATAATCTTATCATGCAGCTACAAGAATTGCCGAAAGGTAGCGTCTTTGCGATTCTTGGCGTCTTTGCGTGAGGACTTAAAGCGGAATTCTAATTCCGGCGTGAATAAAGAAAGACCGGGTTTTTCCAATATCGACGTTGGAAATGTCTTTTTGAATGTTAGTTAAGGACCATTCATGTGAAAGCTCAAGGAATACAATTTTGAGATCGAGTCCGGCACCAGCATATAACCCCCAGCTTACAGTATTCAGTTGGTCCTTATCCAATTCATCTGTTCCGGTAACAATAAATGCAGAAGGGCCACCGAATATTCTGAGTCCAATTGTAGATTTTTCACTTCCCAATAAATTAATTCCAACGGAAACGGGTATGCGAAACCCGCTGATGCCGAATTTAACATCGGAAACACTTGAATTTTCAGAAACAAATTCGGTTGTCTTTTTTAAATAGAATAAGCCAGGTTCAAAATAAATTTTCTTGCCAAACGCAATTGAACCGCCAATTTGATATCCAACCTGCGATTTGTATTCACCCGTTGAAAGATCCTTAGAATAGTCGGTGAGATTAATACCAACAGCTGGTTTTATAACTGTTTGTGCGGATAAGTTTAGAATATAAAAATTAAATGCCAGTAATAAAGCAAGTGCGACGTACTTTTTCATAAACAGCTATTTTGGTCGCCCATTGGGGCGAGAATTAATAAGATGGTTTATGCATTTTCACGGAACGGAAATACTTATAAGGGGAAACTAAAAGGTGAGAGGGAAAGTTGGCCAACGTTTTCCAGGGCAATATTGCTTAAAAATAAATTACCAGGTTGTAGAAATTCTTCCTTATAAAATTAAGGATTAAGTTTAGAAATAATCAAGTCCGGATTATTGATTTAACTTTTGATTTTGTAATTTTTAAGACGAAATAAACTTTTCAACATGCGAAACATAATCAAATTCGCTTTTTCCGTTACAATTCTCATTTTTGGAAATAATATTTTTGGACAAAGCAGGTCCATTGATATTTTTTCCCTCGTACAATCCGGAAAAATGAAAGGATTCAATCGAACCGTTACCACATTCACCGAGGGTAATCGAAAGGGAATTAGTTTCGATGCAAAAGAAGGAGACGGAATTGCCTGGATTGAAGGAATGGACTTTACAAATGGAACTATAGAACTTGATATAAAAGGAAGAGATATATTACAGCAAAGTTTTGTGGGGATAGCATTTCATGGACAAAATAATCTCACTTTTGAATCAGTTTATTTCAGGCCCTTCAATTTTCGCTCTACTGATCCTCTAAGGAAAATTCATGCGGTTCAGTATACCTTCAATCCTGATTTTGGTTGGGAGAAATTACGCACTGACCATCCCGGAGTATATGAAAAAGGAATTGATGATCCACCTCTCGCCACTGAATGGTTCCATGCAAAAATTGTGGTGAACTATCCGGAGATTAAAGTTTATGTAAACGACAGTCAAACACCTTCTCTTGAAATTCAGGAACTCAATTCAAATAAATCGGGCAAAATTGGTATATGGGTGGGAAATAATTCTGATGGGCAATTTGCAAACCTGGTGATTACCCCAAAATAATGCTTGGTTCATTTTCCTCTATAATTAGATTGAGTTAATTTGCCAATTACTTATGCTCGGACAAGAACATATGAGATCCCTTTTTGAGAATGCAACAGAAGGTATTATTCTCACGGGTAAGGAAGGCAAAATCATTTTAATGAATCCTGCCGCTCTTAAAATGTTTCAATATAATGTGCAGGATATTGAGGGGCAGTCAATCGAAATTTTAATTCCCGATCAGTATAAGAAATCACATCAGCATCTTCGTGAAGGATTTTACCATAAGCCAGAAAACAGGGTAATGGGACATAACAGGGATTTGTTTGGTAAGAAAAAAGATGGAACTGGTTTTCCTGTTGAAGTGAGCCTTAGTCACTATAAAAAAGACGATCAAACTTATGTGATTGCATTTATTGTCGATATTACCCGCAGGAAAGAAATAGAAAATAATTTAATTGAGCAGCAGAAGAAGTTGGAGACAGTGAGCAATGAAATCAGAAAATTGAATGCCGACCTCGAAGTAAAAGTGGAGGAGCGTACCCTGATTCTCAAAGAAGCACTCAATAACCTCGAGCAGTCTCAAACAGAATTAAGCGACGCTCTGGATAAGGAAAGGCAACTCAATGAAATTAAGGGCCGCTTTGTATCGATGGCTTCTCATGAATTCAGAACTCCGTTGAGCACTATACTTTCGTCAGCATCACTATTGGGCAAATATGCTCCACAGCAAAATAATGAGAAATGGGAAAAGCATATTGATAAAATCAGGAATTCTGTTAAGCACCTTAATGATATTCTTGAAGATTTTCTTTCGCTTGGAAAATTGGATGAGGGGAGAGTGGAAACGCATCCTTCAAATTTTGATTTAAAGGAACTGATTGAAGAGACCGTTGAAGAAATTAAGGGCCTCTTTAAAAAAGGGCAGATGGCCGTAATAAAATTTTCGGGCGATTCAGTTATTTGTACGGATAAAAAACTCCTGAAGAACATTTTGATTAACCTTATCACAAATGCAAGTAAGTTTTCAGCAGAAAGCCAGGATATTTTAATTCAAGCCATGGCAGATTCAAGCCTTGCACGGATTGAAGTAGCAGATCAGGGGATTGGTATTTCAGATGAAGACCAGGGCCATTTATTTTCAAGTTTTTTCAGAGGTGCCAATGCCGCAAATATTGCGGGAACCGGATTGGGACTTCATATTGTGAAAAGATATACGGATTTACTCGGTGGTGAAATAAATTTGCATAGTGAATTAAATAAAGGGACAAAAATTTCAATATTAATTCCGGCTAGTAATTAAGCAAACTACATTTGAAAATGAAAGCAATTTTAGTTATAGATGACAATAATGACATCAGGGAAAACACGGCTGAAATACTCGACCTGGCAGGTTATAAGACATTCACTGCCGAAAACGGCAAAAGAGGAGTGGAGCAGGCCATAAAAAATAAGCCTGACCTGATCGTTTGTGACATTATGATGCCTGAATTAGATGGCTATGGAGTGCTCCATTTGCTTAGAAAAAATCCCGATACACAATTCATCCCTTTTATTTTTCTCACTGCGAAAACAGAGAGGTCAGAAATGAGGCGTGGAATGGAAATGGGAGCAGATGATTATATTACCAAGCCATTTGATGATATTGAATTGCTGAATTCCATAGAGACCCGACTTAAAAAAGGCCAGGTTCTGGAAAAAAAATATTCGATGAACCAGGGTGGTGTAAATGATTTTTTGAAGGATGTAAAAGGGACAGGCTTACTGGCACGGATATCCGAAAATTATATTGTCGAGACTTATAACAAAAAGCAAATCATTTATAAGGAAGGAAATAAACCCAGATTTCTTTACTATCTGGTCAGGGGAAAAGCCAAATGCAGCAAACAGCATGAGGATGGAAAGGAATATATTATAAATCTTTTCAGCGAAGGGGATTTCATCGGTTATACTTCGCTTATTGAGGATGCCAGTTACGAGGACACAGCAATTTGTCTTGAAGAATCAGAAATTATGCAGGTGCCCGGGGAGGATTTTCTGCAGATGATTTACCAGGATATATCTGTAGCTGCGAAATTCATCCAAATCATTACGCAGAATGTAAAGGAAAAAGAAACCAGGCTAATTAATCTTGCCTATGGTACACTTCGAAAAAGAGTGGCAAAGGCACTTATAGAATTGAATCAAAAATACAACTCCGATGGTGGCGACAGGCATTTGGAAATTTCAAGGGAAGATATTGCGCAATATGTGGGTACTGCGACTGAATCCCTGATCAGAACACTTAGCGATTTTAAGGAAGAAAAATTAATAGTGATAAAAGATGGCAAGACTTCAATTCCAGATGTTTCAAAACTGGAGAAATTGCTTTATTAATCTGTATCTGATTCATTTTCTCCAATTGAAACATTATTTGGTGTTGATAATTCCTTTCCCAACTCATTCTGTTGTTTCAAGGTCCATTTATCAGTAATTGTCGTTTCCAGCCAGATATTTCCTGACTTTCTGGACACCTGTACTATCATACCGAAAATTCGAAGAAATGATTTTTCGAACTCACTTACGATTGTGGAATCAAAGAATTCAATACTATTAGAATTTGAAAGAATAATAGGATTCAAAGAAGCCGAAAAGCTCAATTTTTTTCTTGCACCCTGTGTGCGATCAAATACCTCCAGCCTCAAATATGGATATACATCATTGAAGTCTTTTTGCAAATCGCCCACCGTTCTTTTCTTATTTATAAGGAGTACCATAATTTCAAAATTTAAGAATGATGAGATCGTTCAATTTCTTTCACCCTAACTAAAACTAATAGTGCAACAACCAGCAGTATGATGCCAGCAAAAAAGAAAATGAAGAACTGATAATCAGAAGACTCCAGTGGAATATAAGCGGGTCTTATTTTCGAGGGGCTTGCAAATGGTGCTTTAGAATTGCCTGCAGTGATTTTTGCTTCTGCAGATATATAACTTACAATGCCTTTGATTTGATCTTCGCTTAAATCCGCGTGATCTGGCATTTGGATATGGTTGAATTGATTGAAGAGTTCTGCCGCGTCCTTATCTCCGGATTTTATCACAGATGTTGAAGAATGAACAAACTTCACAATCCAATCAATTTTTCTACGCTCGCTAACTCCTGCAAGCGCAGGGCCGACAATCACTTTATTTACATTATGGCATGCAGCACATCTCGCCATAAAAATGGTTTTGCCCTCATCGCCGGGACCCGCAAAAGAATGAAAGGATAATAATAAAATTGTAGTAGTCAATACAGTTCTGAATCTCATATCCCAATTATTTATTGGATCGAATTAATTTTCTTCCCTGAGTTTTTGAATGTCAAGTATAAGTTGTTTTACTTCCTGGACATTAGTGCCATCATAGTAGCCACGGATTTTTTGACTTTTATCGAGTAAAACAAGCCGATCACTATGAATAAAATCAGCCGCACCTCCATCGCCATCTGTTGCTGTTACCAGGAAACTTTTGCGCGCCAGATGGTATATTTCTGCCTTATCTCCTGTTAGTAAATTCCATCCTTCGGTTTTAATCCCGTATTCACTCGCGAATTTTGTCAACCGTTCCACTGAATCTCTTACGGGGTCCACGCTTAGAGAATTTATTAGCACCATTGAATCATCAACGAATGCTTCCTGCACCATTTTTAAATTGCGAATCATTTTGGGGCAAATGATGGGGCAATGTGAAAAGAAAAAATTCACAACCACAATCTTCCCACTCCAGGATTTCTCGGTGATATTTTTACCGGATTGATTCATAAAATTGAATGATGTTATTTTAGCTGCATCTTTTCCATAATAGGGTAGAGCCTTTATCCTCGATTCATACCATCTCGCAATAGAAAAGGTGATTAATGGAATACATACAATCATTGCAACAAATAGCCATATCGATTTTCTTTTAGCATTCATTTAATGGTGTTTGAAGTTTCCTGGGGAACAGGGCTATCTGGCGTAAACCTTGGCGCCCCGGGTCCCGGATTTTTAAGCGCATTGATTAATGCAGGTGTATATGAAATCACCAGGATCACTGCCATTGTTACCAGCCATGGTTTAAACGTATCGAACAGTGGAATCCTTTTTTCGTCATGCAGGGCTTCACTAACGGGAAGCGTTAATTGCGCCTGAACTTTTTTCCTGCTAAACATGGTTCCAAAAAAGACAATGAAAAAGAAAAGGGCGGCAATTGTCATAATGATTCCACCTAATAGAGCAAGCATTGTTGTAGGTACCCATTCAGGCGTGAACAATTCGTTTTTGGGGTTGAGATAGGTAAGTCCAAGATTGGTTCTTCTTGGTTCCCCAATCAGTCCACCCCATGACAAACCAGTAGAGAAAATAAGAATACCAATGAGCCAGAGATAAGGAATGATAACATTAAGCCTCGGCAGAAAAATCTTTTTGCCTGAATTAGTTGAATACAAATACAAACTCATTCCGATAATTGCAAGGAAAACAGGGCCGGCTACCGTCATATGAAAGTGGCCAGGCAGCCACGCAGTATTGTGGACCACACTATTTAGTTGTCCGGATGCATTCACCATTCCGGTTAATCCACCAAAAATGAAAAGTATGAGACCACAAATCATGTAAGCAAACAAATATCGATTGGGATCGAGGTAAGGAAGCTTTTTAAAAAATCCAAGTAAGCCTTTGGAACCTCTTTTTTTACCCGCATATTCCAGCGAAGCCGCAAGGGTAAATGCAGTTATGAAACTCGGAATGGTTACTCCATAAGTTAGCAGTCCCTGAAATAATTTGATGCCCTGACTGATTGAAGGATCTGAATATTGGTGATGCACGCCCACCGGAACAGAAAAAATGAGGAATAAAAAGAGGGCGATTCTTCCGGCCAAATCCGAAAATAATTTTCCTCCGGCAAGCTTGGGAAGCATGGTATAAAACATTATGTAGGCAGGCAACAACCAAAAATAAACGAGTGCATGTCCAAAAAACCAAAACAGCGTTCTTGCCAGGGTAACATTCACTGTTGGTTTCCATCCCAATGCCCAGGGAAGAAGCAAAACCAAAACCTCATATGCTACCGCCAACGTACACACGAACCAGATTATGAAATTCACCAGGGTCCCCAGTACAGCTAATGGTGTTTTTGTTTCTCTGTTTGATTTTTTCCAATGCACATACATTCTGGCCCAATCAAAAAGTGGTAGCCATGAGCCAACAATTAAAAGGGCAGCCCCAAGATAAAACAAAGGGTGACCTTTTAGTGGAGGGTAGAAAGTGTACAAAACAGATGCCTTACCGCTAAGCATTGCCCAGGCAGCGAAGTCTGTGCCAATGGCCATTAACCAAAAGCTTAACCAGGAAATAAATTTGTTGGGCTCGCTTTTCAAGTAAAAAGTGATTGTTGCATGCCCGAACGCCACTGCAAAAAAAGTTGTGAGCACAATCGCATTGATCACCCCATGTAAAGTGAGACCCTGGTAATAATCCAAATGCGCAAAAGAGTTTTGGTGAATCAGACCGGAGCGATAAATGGTCTGCATAAGACCATGATATATGCCGATAGTTAGTAAAGTAACTGGTATACCTAATTGCCAATAAATAAGTCTCTTTAAAGATTTGCTTATTTGCATAAATCCTATTTATTAAGTGGAATGTTAACGATAACTTCTGCCTGCATGGATTGATGCCCTATGCCGCAGTATTCGTGGCAGGTAATTTTGTATACTCCCGCTTTTTCAAATTTTACGGTTGTTTTGTTGATATTCCCATAGACAGCCATGAGATTTACATTTTTCTCAGGGATATTAAATCCGTGAACCACATCCATGGATGTAACATAAAAATCAACTTCAGATCCTACAGGTATGTAAATTTTCGAAGGTTCAAACTGCCACATTTTAGCTACGGCAAACACCTGGTAAGTTGAATCATCAATTTTTGAAATCTTCGGCTCAGTATAGGTTTTGTTGTAAGGAATACATTCCGGCAAATCATTGTTTCTGTTTCTTGCGTAGAGCACCGAGAAAATAAAAAGCATTAGCACGATGCCGGTAGTTACTAATACTTTTTTTTCGGAGGGATCCATTTCGGGCATATCAAAAAATTTAAACTCTTTCTAGCATCAAAAAATAAATAGAATACCAAATGGCCACACAAAGCACAATTAATAAAGCAAAGAATGCTATGGCGCCTTTCGGCTTGAATTTTCGATCGAAATCTAATTCAGTTTTAGGTTTGGGTTCAACCAGTACTTCTTCTTCCATAAAATTTGTTTATCCGCTTAAAATGCAAGTGAAGGATTGAAACCAATTCCAAAACAGGTTGCGATGATCATGAGATCAACCAGTATTGAAAAGAAAAATACAGGGATAGTAATTTTTGTAGGCATCGCAGCAAGGTTTACCACCACCGTAATACCCATTGCAACAATAGCAGTCATGAACAGGGTAAGATTATTTCCCGCAAGAATCACAAACATAATTGTGATTGGAGTAGCCACACAACCATGACCAGCCAAGCCTAACGCCAACCATAATAAGCGATTTTTTTGTTGAGATTTTGTCCAGGCTGCAAACTTTGCAAAAGGATTTAAGGTTCTGCTGTGATAATGAGGTATGGCCGCTTGTTGTATCATTTGAGTAGTTGACATGGTTAATGTTTTTTAGATACACAAAGCTATTTTAGCCGCCATTCCCCGCTTATGATCTGGCTCCCTAATTGATATGATCTTCGTCATGCAGTTGTTGTATATCAAAAAAAGGTAAATTATAGCGCCTTTGCGCCGCGCTTTGCGTCTGCGAGAGGCCCTCTCGAAATTTTTGCTATGAACGAATTGCCAATAATTGTAGTAGGAGCCGGTGCAGCCGGACTCAATTGCGCGCGGGACCTCTTGAAAAATGGCCGCAGGGTTATTATACTGGAAGCACAGGATCGCGCCGGAGGGAGAATAAAAACGATCCAGGGAGTTCGGTACAACTTTGACGCTGGTGCAGAATTTATCCATGGAGATCTCCCAGCAACAACAAAACTCATTAGAGAATTCGGCATTAAAATTTATGAATTAGCAGGCACCATGGAAAGAGCCGAAGATGGCGAAATGGAAAAGACAAACGAATTTGTGGATCACTGGGATCTGTTGATGCGGAAAATGAAAAAACTCGAAAAGGATATTTCTTTAAAAGAGTTCCTCGATACAAATTTCCCCGAAGAAAAATATCACGAACTGCGAAGCACAGCTATTGGATATGCTGAGGGATTTGATTTGGCAGATATCTCAAACGTAAGCACACTGTCTCTTTTTAAGGAATGGTCCAACGAAGACGCGGATGCCCAATACCGTATTGAAGGCGGATACCATACACTAATCCAGGCATTGCTTGATGACTGTATTAAACTTGGAGCCGAAATTCATTATAATACCATCGTCAAACAAATTCATTGGGAAAGAAACCATGTAAAAGTAATTGAGAGTTCAGGAAAAGTTTTTGAGGGATCCCGCATTGTTATTACGATATCATTAGGAGTTTTAAATGCACACCAAACCCAAAAAGCTGCAATTTCATTTTATCCTCAAATTGAAACCTCAGCAATGACGAAATCAAAAGGGTATGGGGCAGTAACTAAAATTATTATAGAATTCGGTGAAAATTTCTGGTCAGGATTATCCGATAATTTAGGTTTCTTTTTTTCAAACGAAGCTGTTCCAACATGGTGGACCCAGGCACCCAAAAAAGATTCTTTCCTCACAGGCTGGCTGGGCTGTGGAAGATCCATGCAGTTTCATTCGAAGTCCGAAGATGAAATTCTAAGCCTTGCCATTCAATCTCTCAGTAAAATTTTCAAAAAAGATATCAGGGACATAAAATCTTATGTTGTGTCGGCGTATGTCTTCGACTGGATGAAAGATCCATTTTCTCTTGGAGGATATTCCTATTATGTGGTTGGAGGCAGGAACGAAAATATGAAAGGAAGATATGAATTTGATGACACAATATTCTTTGCAGGAGAAGGATATTATGACGCAGATGATTATGGAACTGTTGAAGCGGCTCTACAAAGTGCCATTGAAATTTCAAATAGCATTCTCAAAATTTCTTCATGATTTTTTCGAGGTCAATTCCTTTCCCCAATACAGGTTTATACAAATCTCCTTCCTTTCTAATTCTCGAAACAGCATTTGAAATATTGAAATCGATAATTTTCAAACCTTTTCGCACTTCCTCCCAATGCAAAGGCATTGAAACCGGTGCACCCGGTTTTGGTCGAAGTGAATAAGGAGCAGCCAGTGTGGCTTTCGGACGATTTTGAAGGTAATCTACATAAAGTTTTTGCTCGCGATTTTTGGTAAGCCTTTCAATGGAAGTGAATTCAGGAATGATGTGGTTGACTTGTGTAGCAATCAATTTTGCAAAAAGCTGGCACTGATCGTAAGTATACTTTGCTCCAAGTGGAATGTAAATATGAATTCCGGTAGAACCTGAAGTTTTGGGATATCCTGCAACTCCCAAATGATCCAACACCTCTTTTGTGACTTTGGCGGCTTCAATTACTTTTTCAAAACCTGTTTTTTCAGAAGGATCCAAATCAATGAGGCACCAATCAGGATAATCTTCATTATCAATTGTACTGTTCCATGGATTCATTTCTATGGCGCCAAGATTTGCCATATACAAAATGCTTGCTTCATCAGTTGGGACAAGAAAATTCTTATCCACTCCTTCACTGGTTGTGTAGGGCTCCATCTTAATCCAATCAGGCGCTTTATTGGTGATATCTTTCTGGTAAAAACTTTTTCCGTTTATGCCATTGGGATAACGATTAAGTGACTGGGGCCTGTTTTTCAAATATGGCAGGATATATTCCGCCACCTGATAATAATAATTGAGCATATCCCGCTTCGTGTATTTTTCTTTTGGCCAATACACTTTGCTCAGATTAGTAAAATGTATATTGTGGCCATTTATATTTTTGACCTGGGATTCTTCGCTCGGATTTAATAGTGTTGATTTGGATTTATTAGTAACGGGCCTGGTAAATTTATTTTCAACTTCGTTTTCCTTGCCCACAATTTCTTTCGTTGATTTTGCTTTTTCTGTATGCACTTCATTGGCATTTTTATCAATCCTCATGCCTTCAAACGATGGATGACGCATGATGCCATCCCTTGTGATTTCAGTATAACTAACCTCACAAACCAATTTTGGTTTCACCCAGGTTACTTTAGATCGTGGAGGGTTTGGCCGAAACCGTGAAGGCTTTTCAACATCCGGTTCAAAAGTGAAGGGACATTTTGAAATTATTAATGGTTTCATTTTTGATAAGATCTCTTTTTGCATTTTTACATTAAAGCCTGTACCAATCTTGCCCACGTAATTCAGCTGCCCTTTTTCATAAACTCCTACAAGTAAAGAGCTGAAAAGTTTTGATGTGCCCTCGTTTTCAGTAAATCCTCCAATAACAACTTCATGTCGCTTATTTGCTTTTATCTTTAGCCATTCTTTGGATCTTGTGCCTGGAAAATATTCGCTACTTTCTTTTTTTGCCATAATGCCTTCAAGACCCATATTATGAGTCACTGATAAAAATTCCTTTACAGAAATATCGAATGATTCGCTAAGTCGGATAACCGGATTTTGCGGAAGATTTTTTTTCAGAATTTCTCTTCGTTCGGAAAGGGGTAGGTGCATCAAATCATAACCCTCTAACCAAAGAATATCAAAAACATAATAAATCAAATCCCCATCCGCCTCACTTCTCCAATTTTGAAGAGAGCCAAAATCAGAAATGCCTTTTTCATTCAGGACTACAATCTCCCCATCCAGGACAACATTCATTTTTGATTTTTTGATTGCATTGTAAATGGGGTAAAATTTTTCATTAAATGATTTATTGTTCCTTGAAAGAAGATCAAGTTCCCCTTTATTTAGAAAACTAAGAGCCCGGTATCCATCCCACTTAATCTCATATATCCAGCCCTCCTGTTCAAAAGGTTTGTCAATGAGTGTAGCAAGCATCGGCTCTATGTAACGTGGGAATGCAGATCTCCTGCCCGCAATCTTTGCGGCTGCAACAGGTCTGGATTTAATTGTAGACTTCGGAGACATTTTATAATTAGTGAGTTACCTGCTGCCGGCCTTGCTTCGCTGACCGCGTTCGCTAACCTGAGTGCCGAAGCGAAAGCCAAGGTACAAGCTATAGCGGTGGCGCACGTTTCGCGAAGGCGAGCAGGCAGGAAAGTTTATTGTGAACTATAACCAAACACATACCAATTGCAAAATTAAACGAAGTGTCAATGAGTTTACGGGGAAGAATTTACACGTACACTCCTTATTTGGATTCCAGGATTAATTCTTTCAGGTGAGCCTTGTCGAGATGATAAGCATCATAAAAAGCATTCTTGTTAATATGCAGTAAAGTTGGATCAAAATTTCCTGTGACGGAAAGCTTATGTTCGCCGGCTAGTTTACGGAAATCCTGGTCGTATTGATCGAAAAGATTTGCCCGATGATTTTGTACATAATGATAATACTCGGGGTGATAAGGTATCAGTAACAATTTTACATTGACAAAATTTTTTGCCAGGTAATCTAACAATTTGTTCAACAATGCAATTTTGTTTGGATCAGGTCTTACAAACCCAGACTCTGCTGCCATGTCTTTTGCCAGGATAGAAGTAAGTGAAGTGTCGGGATGTAGAAATTTTTCCGGATAGGCAATGGTACCATCAAAATACTTCCCATAGCGTGTAGGCCTTGCCGTTCCCACATCTTCAAAATGTTTTGACTTACCCTGGATCAGAAATTCACATGAACCCTTAAAATAATTTAGCGAAAATAAATTCAATAGTTTGTCATATTTATGAGGAGGAGTACTGTAATCTGATGGTAAATTCAATTTTAGAAGCAGGTAGTTGTGATAGTCTTTCAAGCTATGCCAGTCTGAATTTAAATTTTCGCTCACCAAAAAAGGATCCAGGTTAATGATGATCTCTTTTGGTAGGTGATGCAAACTATCCAGCAGTCCTACAATGCTAACGACATCATCCAGGGTAGCTCCTGGAACACCGCAATTCATCACGATTTTTCCGGGGTAAAAATCCGACCCAATTTCCCAAATCCTGCTTGATCCTAATACGCAAATATCAGGAGTTGTAATAAGTCTTTGCACCATTTTTACCTGTAGGAGTCTTTCATCAAAATTGCTAATGTTATCTACATTGTGGCCCCCAGATAAAATTGCTGCAATGCCATTACTATAAGATTCGCCGGAAAATATATTTGCCGGGTCAACAAAAAAATTGATACAACCAACGATCAAACCCATTGGCAACACAATGATTAAAATTTTGAGAATGATTCGACGCATCAAAATTGAAAATAAATGAATGCAGATTTATTAAATATTCCGAATAAGATAAAAATCAATACAAGCGTATAATAAAAACTCCATCGTGCCAATGTCGGCTTATTTATCAGCCAGCCATCTATCGATACAAGTTTCAGTTTGCTCTCTATGATCAACAATATTAAAATTGAAATCACCGCCATCAGAAACTCAACTGAAGTATGGTTGAGGTATAAAAGCGGCAGCCTCTCGTGATTTTGATTTGAATATATGAGTCGCAATTGTGTACCTATGCCTGTAAAAAGATTTTTTAAAATATACACTGCGGATGAGATATTGGAAGACCTGAAAAATATCCATGCTAAGCTTACCAGGATGAATACATAAGTGCGAGTCAATATTAATCTGGCTTTGGCTGCATACTTTACATCCGGAAATTGTTTTTGAAAAGCTTTGTCCAGGATGTAGAAGATTGCATGCAATAATCCCCAGGCTATAAAAGTCCACCTTGCTCCGTGCCATAATCCGCTCAAAAGGAAAACAATAAAAATATTGAAGCACCATCTTATATAAGAAACATGATTTCCGCCCAGGGGTTGATAAATATAATCTCTGAACCATGTTGAAAGAGAAATATGCCAGCGTCGCCAAAAATCCTGAATACTTACGGCAGTGTATGGGCGATTGAAATTTTGCACTAAATTGAAACCCATACATTTTGCAGTCCCCACTGCGATATCGGAGTAACCAGAAAAATCACAATAGATCTGAATAGAAAAAAATAAAGTGGCAATGATCAGCGGTATTCCTACAAAATCGTTTGGATGATTGTAAACGGTGTTTACGAAAATCGCCAGGCGGTCCGCAATTACAACTTTTTTAAAAAGACCCCATGCAATGAGGATCAATCCTCTTCTGAAGTTTTCATAATTGAATTTTTTTGCTTCGTGAAACTGTGGCAGCATGTGTTGCGGTCTTTCTATTGGACCCGCTACCAATTGAGGATAGAACATGATAAAGAGGGCATAAATCCCAAAATGTTTTTCCGGTTGTTGCTTTCTCCTGTAAATTTCAATATTATAACTCATCGCCTGCATCGTGTGAAAAGAAAGTCCGATTGGTAACAGTATATCCATCAAAGGAATTCCCGAAGCATTCCTGTTGAAGAACCATAGAACATGATTAAAATTGACCGCGAAAAAATCAAAATATTTAAATACGATTAACACGCTAAGATTCGCTGCAATGCTGAGTAGCAGTAATAATTTTCTTTTTCGGTGATTTTCCTGCCGGCTTATCCAAATGCCCGTGAAATAATCTATCACAATTGTAAATACCAGTATGAGAATATAAACTGGCTTAAAAAACATGTAAAAGAAGCAACTCGCTACAAGCAAAAGGACCCACCGAAATCTGTGAGGAAAAAGGAAATAAAGGATGGTTACAATTGGAAAGAATAAAGCAAATTCAAATGAATTGAAAAGCATGATTTAAATAGTACGACGACTAGTATTAACCGCGACCATAGAATAAATATAACCCTATTTCATGTACAAACTAAAATTAGGTTTGAAACACAATTTTCTCCATCAGCCCTTAGAATAATATTCATGGCTGTCGGCATTATTGATAGCTTTGGCTGGCGTTTTTTTGGCCAATTGTTTACAGGCCGTTTGTCCATATGCCAGGTCATCCGTAAATGCAGAAGCATGACTGTGTTCATGCACTAATGTTCCGGCCCTTGAATCGGTACCTGTATCCGGCGCCATCCAAAATGCGTCACAAAGCCAAATGGTGCTGCCCCCTTTATACGTGTAAGCGTAAACGCCGCTCTGACAACCCTGTCCGGTTAAATCGTATGTGAATTGTTTAGTCTCGAATTCACCTTTTATTTTTTGGTAGTCGCCCTTTACTTTATTAAACCTGGTTTTTGTGTAAGTGCCAAACCAGGTTTTGTATTGCGTATTTTTCGCCATGGAACTTAAAGTAGCCACTGTGAGGTTATAGCCATTTTCGTGGGCGAGTCTTACTGTGACTTGTTGTGCAGTTGTACCTCCATTAAAAACGCAGGGAAGAAAAGTTGTTATGGCTGCTTCAGCTTTTTTTTTAGATACTGTTTTGCGTTTAGGTTCCGCTTTTCTGAGTTTCTCGCCAATTGTCATTCGCGGTTTGCCACCCGTGGCAATTTTGAATGAGGCCTGCTTTGTTTGGACCTTGAGTGGTTTTGTTGCATTGGCTTTGAAAGATACAAGAGATTCTTCTGTAGGTTGATCTTTCAATACTACCAACGCATCAGGCTTGTAATTTACTTTTACCTGGCCCGGACTGTTGAGAGAATATACTTCACTGAGATCAACTTTTTCACCGACGGATTGTCCCGGTTGAATTTCAATAAAATCCTGTGGCTGGGGCACCCCTCTTTTTATCATCAGGCCATCATATGGAACGATCTTCCCATTTTTTCTCACGTCGAGACAATCACTTTTTAATCCTTCGAGTGGCGTGTTCCATTTAAGAACATGGACAGCTTTCTTAGAATGATTCGTGAGTTCGAAAATCACATTTGTCTTTTCATCCTTGTTGTAGGAATCATGCGAGTAGATTCTGGCAGAGATTGATTCCATAAAAAATATTTTGATGGCTAAAGTTAATAATTCAAAATTCTGGTTTTACTATTTGCAGGCTAATTAACAGTAGGAAAATACTCTTATCTACGGGCCGCACTGGCATTCGGCTATCCTTCTGCGAAATGATTATGATTATCAGAAAAAAAGTTTTATATTTAGATAGTCCCCTTTCAAACCACAGATTAATCGATCCGTTCTCTATTTATCATTTCAATTGCACTACCCGTAAGCCACCTTTCTTTTATTATTCTGCCGATAAGGAACCAGTATATGGGCCGTTTGAATATTGGATTCAAATGGCTCTTTTATTTTGGGGGATTATTTTCTACGCCGGGTTCCAATTTGCTCAAATCAACTTCAGTAAATGCAGATTTTACATTGGATTGATTTTATGGTATGATTTTGCCCGGAATTTTTATTAACATATTCATTTTTACAAAAGCAAAATTTGAGGGACATGAAGAATGGAACGTTAACCGCAATTATTGAGACCCCTAAAGGCAGCTCGCAGAAATATGATTACGATGAAAAAACCGACAAGTTTAAATTGAATAAGATTCTGCCTTCGGGAATGGTATTCCCATATGATTTTGGCTTTATACCCAAAACAAAAGGACAAGATGGAGATCCTCTGGACATTATTATTATCAGCGAATTTGGAAGTTTTCCTGGTTGCCTGATTCCTTGTAGGGTTCTTGGGTCGATGAGAGCTGTTCAGTCAGAAGAAGCCGGCCATAAAAAAATGATTCGCAATGATCGGTACATAGCCGTTCCGGAAGAAGCCGAGATGTATGACGGGATTAAAACTGTTTCGCATTTCCCGCCTAAAATTCTTAAAGAAATTGAAGACTTCTTTATCCAGTATAATAAGTTGCAGGGGAAAAAATTTGTGCTTGAGGAGCAAATAGAAGCTGATGAGGCTATTAAGATGATTGAATCAAACAAAAAGAAGTCGCAGAATGGTAATTCCAAGAAGTGATTATGGCAAAATCAGAAGCACCTAAAAAAAGAATTACTTTAAAGTCAGTGGGCACAATGTTTAAATCATCATTTAAAGGATTTCTTGATGATAAGGTTCCTAAACTGGCCAGCTCGCTGTCTTATTCCACCATTTTTTCAATGGCTCCGTTCCTTATTCTGATCATTGCATTGTGTGGATTATTTATGGGACAGGATGCGATACAGGGCAGAATATATGGAGAACTTGAGAAGTTTCTTGGTCACAACACAGCATTGCAATTACAGGACCTGGTAAAAAATGCTGCCATCCATGGAAAAGGTGTTCTCGCTACTGTAATAGGAGTCATTGCACTTTTATTAGGCGCTACAGGGATTTTTGCCGAGATCCAGGATTCAGTAAATATGATTTGGGGACTCAAACCTGTTCCCAAAAATGGTTTACTAAAACTTCTGTCCAATCGCTTGTTGTCTTTTTCACTCATCATCAGTCTTGGATTTCTATTGTTGGTTTCTTTGGGGTTTTCGGCCATTGTTGACACCTTAAGTGATAAATTAAAAGATCAATTCTCCGGACCAACAGTTGTGGTCTTTTATATTCTAAATCAAATATTTGGTTTTTTGATTGTGGCAATAATTTTTGCTGTGATATTTAGGGTTTTGCCTGATGCGGATATCAAATGGAGAAGCGTATTGCCAGGTACAATCGTTTCCACATGCCTTTTTATTTTAGGAAAATTTGGTTTATCATTTTATATAAGCACATCCGCTGTAGGTAGTACTTATGGTGCCGCAGGTGCACTGGCAGTATTTCTATTGTGGACTTATTTTTCTTCGTTGATTCTTTATTTTGGTGCGGAGTTTACGAAATCGTACGCACTTGAAATCGGAGAAACCATTCATCCAAGTGAATATGCCGTTGCAGTAAAACAAGTTCCTGTAAAGAAAGCAGATAATGTCATTGACAAAAAATCTGTGGAAAAAGAACGAAAAATCGCAGACGACAGTTTAAAGCAAAAAAAAGGTCCTGCAATCTGAATATCATCTCTCTTCTTCAAAAAACTAATGCGATGTAACGTTGTTTATCATGATTTATTTGCATGATAGTATTATGAACAGATTTCATTCTAGTCTCTAAAAATTGCTAAAACATCTTAACAATTCACATTCATTTCAGTGTAACGTATACCGTTAGATCAACGAACGCCACCGAAGAGCGCTCTCCCGCCCACTTTTGCAAAGTGTAACAAAATTTGGGAAATGCAGGCAGATAAATTTGCCGCATAATAATAACCATTAAAGAAAAGAATCATGAAAAGAATCTTAGTCGGGATTTTATGCATCTCAAGTTTCGTTAGTTTAAACGTAATGGCACAGTCAGACAAAAAGGAAAAGTCGTCAGCCAAACATCTTTTTATCGATTTCCATCAACTGGAGCCAGGTAAAGTGAAGTTTGCCGATGTACAGGCAGCCCATGAAAAAGACCTTGCAACACAGGGAAAATATGGCGCTCAATTCCTGAAGTTTTGGGTTGATGAAGAAAAAGGAACCGTGTATTGCCTTGTGAAAGCGAAAGATTCCAATGCCATTCGCAAAACACATGCAGAAGCACATGGATTGTTACCACAAAGAATTTTGCCTGTGAGTGACGGTAAAGAAGCAAAGCTCATGGCGCAGAATAATTTGTTCCTTGATGTGCACTATGTGCCGGCAGGAAAAGTATCTCCCAAAGATGTTGCCAATGCACACAAGAAAGATCTGGAAGTAGAACACAAGTATGGCGTTAATCTGATCAATTACTGGTTCAATCAAAAAGATGGCGTTATTATGTGTCTTGCCCAGGCAAAAGACTCAACAGATCTTATCAAAACACATAAGGAAGCTCATGGAATGGTTCCTGCATATGTAATGAAAGTTCAACAAGGTCAATAAGACTTAATTAATAAAGAGCATAGGATAAACATAGGACCAAAGAATTAGGAAGTTAAAATCCAGACAATCAAGTCTGGATTTTTTATTTCATGCAAAGTTTCAGGTATTTAGTACATAGTACTTAGTATATAGTACTTAGTATATAGACAGGATATATTTGGTTCTATAAGCTCAATGAGTAACGAATTAACTCCTCCTGTACCGCGAGCCGTTGGGAAGGGCATATGACAATGGATTAACTCTGAGCACTTGAGCCTGAACATTTAACTCTTAACTTTAAACTAACGTGCAACCTTCAACCTTTAACATTCAACATTTGAGCATGGCACATACGCAACTCGGCGGGGAGCAAATTGCAGCAATTAAATTTTCTTTTATTAAAGGAGATGAAAAATTGTTGGAGAATTTGCTGAATAGTTTTGGCGATGATCCTTACTTTGACAAATGGCATTTGAATCAGTTGGAAAGTAATAAGGATAAGGCCCGTGAAATAATCAAACAGGAGCAACAATTTGATACCTGGGAAGCTTACGAAGATTTCAGAAATGAAATGAAAAATATCAATTCACCTGTTACAAGATTCGAAAAAGCCGTTGAGGCTATAATTAGTGGCGATGCAAAAACATTAATTGATCAACTCAAAGAAAATCCTGAATTAGTATTTGCAAGGTCGGTTCGCAATCACCACAGCACATTATTAAATTATATTGGAGCGAATGGCGTTGAAAATTATCGTCAAAAAACGCCGGTGAATGCAGTTGAAATTGCCAGGATACTTTTAGATGCCGGCTCGGAAGTAGATGCAAGAGGAGATATGTACAAAACCACTACAACGCTTGGGTTAGTTGCTACCAGTGTTCATTCGTTTCTTGCAGGCGTGCAAAATAATTTGATTGACATTCTTCTTAAATATGGCGCTGATCCAAACAATGCAATCGGAAAGGAATATACCGAAGGGCTGCTGATTGTTGCCTGCCTTCGTAATGGCAGAGGGGAATCTGCTAAATATCTTTCTACAAAAGGAGCAACCCTGGATCTTGAAGGAGCTTGTGGAGTGGGTATTCTGGAAGAAGTAAAAAAATATTTTACTGCTGAAGGAAAATTGATTGATGAGAAGTTGCGATCTAAATATGAATCTGGTTATGCATGGGCTTGCGGATATGGATATTTAGAGATAGTAAAATTTTGTTTGAAGCACGGAATTGCAATTGACATGATTGCGGAAGGTATGACCGGACTGCATTGGGCAGTTGTAGGGGCGAGAATTGATATCATTGAATATCTGCTGGCACAAAATGCGCCCCTGGAAATTAAGAATGAATATGGTGGAACTGTTTTAGGTCAGGCTCTATGGTCAGCTTACAACAGTCCCTCACCTGGATATCCATTAATTATTCAGATGTTGTTGAATGCAGGTGCCATAGTTGAGCCAGGTTGGGAAAAATATATTCAGGAGATCCTGAGTAGATAGAATAGAGTACTTAGTACCTGGTACCAAGTACCTAGACTAACGCACCCATCACATATTCCATTTCTCATGTTTTGCAACTTTCCCTACTTCGGATACTACGTTGCTTCGGCGGGAGGCAACATTCAACTTTCAATAAACCTTCAACTTTCAACTTTCAACAAACTTTCCTGCCTACCGGCCGTGCTTCGCTCAAGCTTCGCGAAGGCGAGCAGGCAGGCAACGTTCAACGTTCAACATGTTCGGTTGTAGAAAAGGGGTGCAACTTACACGGTTTGAATCTTCCCGGGTAATTAGATGCACTGGCGACTGCTTAAATAGATTGAAAGTACTTAGTACCTAGTACCTAGTACCTAGACTAATACAATTATCATATATCCCATCTCTCACGTTTCTTAACGCCGGACTCTTAACCTTTCCTCGTTCGCATGATACGCTGCTTCCGCGGGATACAACCTTAAACAAACCTTCCTTCCTGCCTCGGTAACCTTTAACCTTCAACTTTTAACCTTTAACCTTTAACCTTCAACCTTCAACCTTCAACATCTAATGGTATGTCGATTGCAGCAGTACCTGAAAAATCTATTTATGAAAAAATTCGTAATGGCTGCGGGCGTGGTAATATTATCATGCGCAGTAATGAAAGCTTCGGCACAGAACGATTCTACGCGGAACAATTCTCCGAATGGAAATTATTCGAAAAATTTTCAGGACTCTGCATTTGTGGATCTCACAACTGGACAAACAGTGAATGTACGCTATGACAAGGCGAAGAAGATGAGTTATAATGCAGAAACAAATCGTCCAATTAATTTTTATGTGAACACTGCTACAGGAGATACAATTTATGGGGCAGGTCGCTACATAATTAATAATTACATCATGAAAAATGATTCAGGTACATGGCAATTGGATAAATCAAAAGTAAGATCAGACGTTAACGGACTTTATTCAACATCGGATAATAAATTGTTGCAGGTATATTCACCTCCTATGTCTGCAAATAAACCTAATAAATAGGTTTTTGGAAATCGAGGAATCCGGTTCATGTGGTTTGTGGATTTGTGCATGATTGGGAAATAAATTACCTCATGAACCGGTCAATTCCCCTATTGGTAAAATGGCATAGAATTTTAATTCAGTTCCTGAAATTGAAAAATCAATTTTATGAAAAAGACTATTTGGATTTTAGCGTCAGCCATATTAGGACTTATCTCCTGTGGCTCCGGAGGTGGATCAACTCATAAGGATACTACTACCGGGAATAGCGATGCAATTACAAGAACAGATACAACAAAAAATGCGGATACTATGTCACGAAAGTCAACGGAGTCTCAGGCGCAGGCTCAACCGCTTCAGGAGGATTCTAAGAAATTCGTGAAAGAAGCTGCGGGCGGAGGAATGATGGAAGTTGAATTAGGTAAGATGGCGCAGGTTAATGGTCAGAGTCAGAGAGTGAAAGATTTCGGTGCTATGATGGTAAATGATCACACAAGGATTAATAATGAACTAAAAACGCTTGCTAACGGAAGAAGTCTTGCAGTCGACGACTCATTGCCATCAAAAATGAAGAAGGAAATGGATGATCTCCATAAAAAGAGAGGCGCTGATTTTGATAAGGCTTATATGAAAATGATGGTGGACGATCACGAAAAGGATATAAAAGCCTTTGAAAAAGCTGGTAAAAATTTGCGTGATGCTGATGTAAAAGATTTCGCATCCAGGAATTTACCAACACTTCAGGCCCATCTCGATTCTGCAAAAGTTGTTCGTAAAAGCTTATAAAATCTAGAGCTTATTAGTTGGGAAACCAACCTGCATCTTATGGAGCATTACTAGGATTTTGCTCCATTTTTGCATGGCTTCCTTGGGTTTCACTTCCGGTAAGCTCTTTTTATAGTACCTAGTACCAAGTACCTAGTACCTAGATAACAATGCAATCAAGTAATATCTCACTTCTCTTAACACAGAACTTTGAACCTTGAACTCCGAACCTTGAACTTTGAACTCTGAACCTTGAACCTTGAACTCTGAACCATTAACCTTCAACAAACGTTCAACCTTCAACATTCAACCTTCAACTCGGTTGGGTAAACCTTTCCCCGATGATTGGTGATTCATTGTGTTTGTTCCGATAGTAGTTGTGGCATGCTTTTTAATTCACTACCTGTGAGTGTTTACATCTTTCATGTTTAGTTAAGGCTCTAAATTTTTGAGTGCTATGGAACAGGAACAAATAAATAAAACAAGAACGGAGAAGCTTATCAGGTCTTGTATGAAATGCTGGCTCATATGTGAAGCCATGGTGCGGGTGGAACTTGAAAAATCGAATTCATGCCAGCGAATTATTGATTCCTGTCGCATTTGTTCTTCAGTTTGTTTGTCTACAGCAGGTTTGTTCATTGCCAAGGAAACTGTTCCCATACAATCCATCCTGTTGCTTGCTTATATGACCTGCAGAAATTGTGTGAGAGAGTGCGAAGTGATGAATGATGAAAATACAAACTATTGCATGAATGTTTGCGATGCCTCTGCTCAAATATTCATGGAATTTATAAATGAATACAGTCTGAACTGAACTTCTATCACGGCGGTGGCTGCGATGCATCGCCTTTTGCAGATTCGGGAGCGCGATCGATTTCTATAATTCCATTTGAAAGCAGGCTGTTGGGTATAAGTACCGTTTTATTCTCAGGTGTAAGAATGACGGTATTAAATATTTGGATCTCCTGAACTACACCTTTTTTGGTCTGTGCTTCAATTCTGTCTCCAACTTTAAACGGACGAAACAAAAGTATAATTACACCGCCGGCAAAATTGGTAAGGGTGCCCTGCAATGCCAGGCCAATTGCCAAACTCGCCGCACCAATTACAGTAAGTAGTGAAGTTGTTTCAATCCCAACAACATTCAATACAAAAAGAACAAATAGAGCCTTGATCAGTACGTTAACAAAATTGCGAAGGAAATTTTTGAGGGTATTATCAATATGTCTCCTCGTGAAAAATGAATTGAAAACTCTTAGTATTCGATTGATGATCCAAAAGCCTATAATTAATAATACTACTGCAATAACAATTTTAACGGCATAACTAAATAAAAGAGATTCCCAGTGACTGCTGTTGATATTAAAAAACTTGTGAAGAGTTGAATCTTTCATTTTGGATTGATGAATTTTTCCGGCCGAGTCATGACCCTGATAGTGACAAAAAACCGGGCCATGATTTTTAAAAAGGTAATAAAACGAGCCAGCACTACTAAAGAATCAATTAGATATGGCATTAATATTTTTAATGGATAAAATTCCCCACTATGAAGCCAGAAGAACTCAATTGAGGAAAATAAGCCTGTCAAATATTTATTGTGTCTTCGCCCTTCAATTGGCACGGTTATTTTAGTATTCATTTTAACCTTAACAGACAATCGCAGTTAAAGTGAACGTCTAAGCTCATATCTGGAAACGGAAATGACAAAAGGAAAAACAAAGCCCCGTTTTTAACGGGGTTTTGTTTGTTAATGAACCCGAATGTATGGTATGAAAGGAATCTACATTATTTCACTGGCGTTACTTTCCAAATTGTATTTGAAACATCGTCGGAAATCAACATCGAACCATTAGAGAGGACCGCAATTCCTACAGGTCTCCCATGCACTTCGCTTTTTGGAAGATTGCTTATGAATCCGGTTAAAAAATCTTCTGGCTTACCAAACTGCTTTCCATCTTTGAATGGAACAAAAATGACTTTATAACCAGAGAGTACTGTTCGGTTCCAGGAACCATGTTGCGTAACAAAAGCGCCACCATGATATTTTTGAGGGAAGGCATTTTTTTCATAGAATACCAATCCGAGCGAAGCAGTGTGTGAACCGAGCGGAATATCCGGCACTGTAACATTCTTAAGCGAGTCCGGAACTGGATTGTCTTTCATTCGGGGATCAGGATGATTGCCGTAATAGAAAAATGGCCATCCATAAAACGCGCCCGGCTTAACACTCGTGAGATAATCCGGAACTAATTCGTCTCCCAGTTCATCTCTTTCATTTACTGCGGCCCAAAGCGTATTCGTTCCAGGTGCCCATGCCATGCCCACAGGGTTTCTTAAACCCGATGCATAGATTTTTTCGCCGGATCCATCCGTGTTAATTTCCAAAATATCTGCCCGCCTGATTTCATTCGCCAACCCCTTTTCGGCAATATTGGTTCCCGATCCTACTCCGATATAAATCTTGTCTTTTGCATCGTTTGTAATAATGTTTCTTGCCCAGTGACGATTGTATTCTCCCGCCGGTAAAGAAATAATCTTTTTTCCTTCACCTTTAAGAGTTGTTTCGCCGGTTCTATAATCGTATTCCAAAATCCCGTCCGTGTTCCCTACGTAAAAATGATTTCCTATTATCAACATTCCAAATGGTTGATTTAATCCTTCTGCAAATACATTATTCGATTCTGGTATTCCATCTTTGTTTCTGTCCCGAAAAAGGATGATGCGGTTTGCGCTTTCACCAACATGTTGCGTAGAAATTTTTTTTGAAAGCTTTGCCCCGATTTTTTTTATTCCCTTCAGTATAGTATTTGATTCAGCAACAAAGATGTCCCCGTTGTCTGCGACATAAATCCATCGTGGATGGCTGAGACCCTCCGCAAATTTGGAAACTTCAAACCCTTTTGGTGCCGTTGGTGCTTCATTTGCTTTCCATCCAACAACTTTGCTGAAATTCTGAACCGATTTGGTGGCATATGGTTCTGCAAGTGAATCATCCTGGTAACCTGCTGTTGTGGATGAGCCGGAGGAAAGTCCCGTGTGAATTTCATGACTACATGATAAAGCCAGCATTAAAAATGAAAAGGAAAATATGTTTAATGATGTTTTCATAAATGTGCATTTATTTCCCGGATGATAGCGCAACCGCTGAATCCAAATGCATTTGTAGCAGAGGTAAACATTTGGAAGCAAAATTTTTTATTGCAGTATCATTGATTTCCTTTGATGCTTTTTTGAATGCATCCACATCTTTCTCATGGTCGTTAATCACCAGGTCAAGGTATTTTTTATCGAATAAGGTTCCGGATTCCCTGATACATTTATCTATCTCAATTTGCATTTTATCGCTTATGGTTGATGGTAAGATGATATTGGATGAACGTGCCCTGATTTTTAAATCTTCGTGCATGGTGGCATGATCCTGCACCAACACTCTTGCAAATTCCCGAACACGGGGGTTGAATGCTTTATCCATCGCGATTTTTCCAAGGAGAATTTCCATTAGAGATCCATCGGCAGCCCTGATGGCAAAATCCGATGCAGATTTATCGACGGAATTCAAATCACGATTTGTTCTGCGCGCACTTTCCAAACTGTCTTTTGGCTTACTGGAATTTGAATTCAAGCACCCTGAATATGTATTTACCAGGAGGAGTAGTCCTGCTCCAACAAACAAACTTTTCATGTATTCTGTTTTTAAGGAGCAGTTGAGATTGGTAATTGCCAGGAGTACCAGATGGAATACCTTAAGGAGGGCAAGAACCATACCATTGAAAACGCAGATATGGGATTAAGTACTTCAGGGATTTTAGATGTTAGATTTTAGCTGGAATACGGTTGTAACAAATATGCCCCGCCCGTAGCGTACAAAATCCCTGCAGGCAAAATCCAATATCCAAAACCGCATTTAACCATTTACAATTTCCCCACCATTGGGGTGCAATACCTGTCCGGACATATACGACGAGTCATCACTTGCAAGGAACAAATAGCATGGAGCCACTTCGGCTGGCTCGCCCGATCTTTCCATTGGTGTGTCACTTCCATGTGTTGCTACTTTTGTTTTTGTTTTAAAAGTTGATGGAATAAGTGGAGTCCATATTGGGCCCGGGGCAACTCCGTTCACCCTGATATTTTTATCAATGAGATTAGAAGCCAGACTTCTTGTGAAAGCGAGAATGGCTCCTTTTGTTGCGGAATAATCGATAAGCGTTGGACTGCCTCTATAAGCTGTCACAGAAGTTGTGTTGACAATTGTAGAACCCTTTTCCATATAGGGCAATGCATATTTTGTGATCCAAAACATTGAAAAAATATTTGTTTCAAACGTTGCCAGCATATGTTTCGTCGAAATTTTTTCAAGTGATTTAGCTTCATATTGAGTGGCAGCATTATTAACCAAGATATTGAGTTTGCCAAATTTTGAAACAGTATCTTTTACTATTTGTCTGCAAAATTTTTCTTTCCTGATATCTCCTTTCAACAGCAGGCATTTTTTTCCATATTCGTTTTCTATAGTCATTTTGGTGTCCTTAGCATCCGAATCCTCTTTCAGGTACACAATAGAAACATCTGCCCCTTCTTTTGCAAATAATAAGGCTACTGCTTTTCCGATACCACTGTCGCCTCCTGTGATCAATGCAACTTTTCCACGCAATTTATCAGACCCTGGGCCAGTTTTTTCACTCACGGGTTGCGGTGTCATTTTTTTTTCACTACCAGGCCGTTGTTGTTTTTGCGGTTTTCTGATTTGTGTTTTGACTTTGGTTTTTTTCATGATCCCAGGTTTTCTTTTAATAGGGATGAAAAATATGCCATGAATTTTCGATCTGCAATGATTCAATTAGTCTCAAAAATGGAAGAGAATCGTGGTATTTTTTTTCTATTTGTAGAATTAGTTCTACGTCGAAAAAAAGTTATTCACAATTGTCAGCGTAAAATGTGCTTATTGATTTTGGATCAGTACTTGACTTCAGGATGATAAAGTTTTTTATGATTTCTCAGAATCTGACCCAGCGACAACAAATGAAGATCCTTCCTCAGCAAATCCAATGGTTGCATTTGTGTCATCTTACTACGCTGGAATTAGAACAACATATCAAGACGGAACTGGAAGACAATCCGCTTTTACAGGAAAACAGGGAAACAGAAAAGGAATCAGAATCGAAAGATGGACCTACAGATTTTGCAGACTGGGATGAATATGGGTATGATGATATTCCTGACTACAAAACCGAATACGCCAATTATTTCCCTGCAGAAAATCTCCCCGAAAGGCCGATTGTCCAGGAAAATAATTTCCAGCAGGTGCTAAAAGAGCAAATTCAATGTCAAACTGAAGATGTTGAGAAGCTGAAATTGGCAAATTATCTGGTGGATTCATTAAATGACTGGGGATTTCTTGATATCGGTTTGGATGGATTGGCAGAAACTATTTCATTCAAGGAAAAGAAATGGTATGATTCGGAAGATTTAGAAGAGGTACTTAAAATTATTCAGCAATTAGATCCTCCGGGTATTGGGGCAAGAAATATTCGCGAATGCTTGTTATTGCAACTTGAAAGACTTGATCGTGAGGATAAAATCATTACGCTGGCTACTAAATTAATTTCAGAATGCTATGATGCTCTTACAAAAAAGGAATTAAAAAAGGTGAGGTCTGATCTCAAAATTTCTCAGGAACTTTTAAGGGAGGTTCTTGAATTTGTAGGCAGTCTTCAACTGAGGCCCATACAAAAATCAGATAACGCTGAAATTATAAGGGAGCGAATTGTGCCGGACTTTGTTGTAACTGTTGACGAGGATGAATTGAAAACATCATTGGCAAGGCAACATTCGCAATCAATTTCGATTAATCATTCCTGGATGCTGGATATGCAGAAGAAAATGAATGAGAAAGATAAGGCGGGCAAACAATATCTGAAAAATAAACTGCAGTCAGCAGAATGGTTTCTTTCAGCAATTCAGCAAAGGGAAAGTACCATGTCGCTTATTATTAATGCAATTGTAGAATGGCAGAAGGAATATTTCTTATCAGGCGATATGCTGAAAATTAAACCGATGATTTTAAAGAATATAGCTGAAAAAGTAAATCTCGACATTTCAACTGTAAGCAGGATTACGAGCAATAAATACGCAGCCACGCCTTATGGAAACATCTTGCTCAAATCACTCTTTTCAGAAGGAATCAAAGACACAGAAGGGAAAATCATCAGCACAAAAATTATTCAGCAAACATTGGAAGAAGCAATTGCACAGGAAGATAAAAGCTGTCCACTTACAGATATAGAACTCGTCCACCAACTTTCTCAAAAAGGATATAAACTGGCAAGAAGAACTGTTGCTAAATACAGAGAGATCCTTCATATTCCCGCTGCACATGTGCGCGCGGTTTGGAAATGAGGCTTTACGGGGAATATACTCCTCAAAGAATTAACTACTGAGACTGCAATTCCACTTCATTTTGGTCATGATATCACTTCGGAAGACCCTGTTGTGATTGCAAATCTGACCGTTGAGTCAACCAAAATATTCTTATAATCATTTGAAATTGAGTTGAAGAATTTATTTGAAAGCGTTTGCCTAAATGATTCCATCTACGACAAAGATTGCGGGACGTATAGTACAAGTTATTGGGCACGCACTCCATTTTGAGTGGGGTATAGAGTTTGAAATACTTTGTTAAAAATTGGTTTATGATACTCAACCATACAAATCTGGATTTTTTAAAATCGCGGATCTCTGAAATCAAGAGTGCTATATTTAATGACCTCACTGAAAGTCCTTCAAAATTTTCTACGTGCATAATATCTTCGCTTGAAGTAGACAACCTGGGAAATATTTGGTTTTTAATGGCGAAGAATGGCAGGCATTTGCAGTTTTCAGATCTTTATTTTCCGGCCAGACTTTCTTTTTATAGAAAGGGCCATAGTTTCTCATTAAATATAACTGGCAGAGGATTTATAGTGAACAATGCTGAAGCAATTTCGAGGATTGTTGGGTTAAATGAAGTTGAACAAAAAGCCAGGATGGATCAGGCATTACTGGTTAAGGTTGAAATTTCCAGCGCAGAATACCTGGAATGGGCAGTTCGTTCGCCAAAATCGGCGCTTAAGAGATTTTGGAATCAATTGCTTACATGGTTTCATTTAGCACATAAGCCCGCTCCGCAACTTGCAGTTTACTCTATTAATTAGGTGGAAACTTAGTTTAGATAATTTCCCTTAGTCATTATGCAATAAAAACTTAGAGGTTTGGATTGAGTTTTCCACAAATTGTCAATTCGATCCAAAAACATATATTTGAGCCATATCGCACAATACTATGAAGGATTTGATAAAATGTTTTCTCATTGACGATGATGAAGATGATTTTGAAATCTTTCGGATGGCCCTGAGTGAAATTGATGAATCAATCCACGTCGATTATGCATACAATGGCATAGAGGCGTTGCGAAAGCTCAATGAAGACAAAACTTTAAAGCCCAATTATTTTTTTGTGGACCTAAACATGCCTAGAATGAATGGGAAGCAGTGTTTGGAAGCCATACGCAAGGATGATCAGCTGAAAGAGGTTCCTGTTTATATTTACTCCACATTTGCGGATCCAAAAACGGTGGCTGAATTATTGGATCTTGG
>PSRI01000270.1 GCA_003175935.1 Bacteroidota bacterium | reverse complement strand
GATCCTGCGCGAACCGCTTCATTGAATCGCCATACATCACTCGTGCTAATATTCCTGCCTCTATACCTGCCCGTGAGCATTGGCCCGCCAGAAACAACCAGGGTAGGAATATTTACGCTACAGGCTCCCATAACCAGGGATGGTGTTGTTTTATCACACCCGCAAAGCAAAACGACTCCGTCCATCGGGTTGGCACGAATTGATTCTTCCACATCCATACTTGCCAGATTACGGTAAAGCATAGCCGTAGGCTTGATTAGCGTTTCTCCAAGAGACATTACCGGAAATTCTACCGGGAATCCACCTGCTTCTGAAATACCACGTTTAACGGATTCGGCAAGTTCCCTGAAATGCGCATTGCAGGGTGTTAGCTCCGACCATGTATTACAAATTCCAATAACGGGTCTTCCATCAAATTCGTAAGAGGGTATTCCCTGGTTTTTCATCCAGGCCCTGTAAATAAATCCGTCCTTGCCTGTCTTACCAAACCAATTTCTGCTACGCAATGTATTGGCCATAGAAAGTCTTTCTTTAGATTTGAAATTTAAAAATCAGACTGCCCCCACCATAATTTTTTCTTCCTGCAATACTTCTTTGATCGCTTTCAAAAGTGCTTCAACATCTTCAGGAAAAATCTGACCAATATTCCCAATTCGGAAGGCATCTGTCTTACTAAGTTTGCCAGGATAAATGATGAATCCCCGGTCATTTAATTTTTTGTAGAATTTTTCGAAATTAAAACGGGGATCTTCCGGATAAAGAAATGAAGTAATGATATGACCCTGAATTTCAGGTTTCAAATATTGTCGAAATCCCATCGCTTCCATGCCTTCATCCAAAACTCTTTTATTGGCTTTGTACCTAGCTTCCCGCGCAATAATTCCTCCTTCTAACTCTAATTCTTTCATCGCCCTGTCAAATGCCATGATGCTTAGTGTAGGAGGCGTAAACCTGAATTGTCCGTTTGATTCGAGTCCGGCCCATTGTGAGTACAAATCCAAACTCAGACTTCTCGCCTGTCCTTTCGATTGTTCAAGCAAATCTCTCTTACAAATTGCAAACGCGAATCCCGGAACACCCTCAATACATTTATTAGAGGATGAAACTAAAAAATCGATATTCATTTCGACGATATCCATCTGCACTCCGCCGAAGCTGCTCATAGCATCTACAATAAAAACTTTTTTATGTTTTTTGCAGATGGTCCCAATTTCTGTTACGGGGTTAAACAAACCTGTTGTTGTTTCACTGTGAATGCAGGCCACATGCGTAATTTCTGGATGATCTGTCAAATACTTTTCAGTAGATCCGGGGTCAACAATTTCATCTTCTTCAAACCGTAGTACCTGGTGTTTTATTTGGAGAATAGAAGCCATTTTAACGATTCTTTCTCCGTAAGCACCGTTTGCCAAAATGAGGAGATGATGATTGGCTCCCACTATAGTGCCCACAACACTTTCAACCGCAAAGGTTCCTGAACCCTGCATCAACACACAGGCGAATCCTTTGGCAGCGGAAACGCCTGCCAGTTCAAGCAGTCCGTTCCTAATATCTTTTACTGCCGTCATAAATGCATAATCTCTCGAGCCCATATCTTCCAGCATGGCTTCTTTCACCGATGGGGAAGTGGAGAGCGGTCCTGGTGTAAAAAGTAGTTTCTTTTGCATCATACTAAGGTATCGAATTGACGGAAATATTGAAATCAGGAATATTTTACCTTCGTTTCGGTTCATTAAAAAACCAGGAAGAAGATCATGACAAAACTTTCGGTAAATATTAATAAGATAGCTACACTAAGAAACAGCAGGGGCGGCGACAATCCGGATGTAGTTAAAGCTGCCATTGATGTACAAAGATTTGGCGCTGATGGAGTAACCGTACATCCCAGGCCCGATGAACGGCATATCAGGTATCAGGATGTGAGGGACATCAAAAAAATAATAACAACTGAATTTAACATCGAAGGGAATTCAAAAGAGCAAAAATTTGTGGACCTGGCATTGGAAGTTCGTCCGAACCAGGTTACACTGGTTCCGGATGAATTAGGACAAATTACCAGCGATCATGGATGGGATACGCTAAAAAATAAAAATTATTTAAAAGAGATTATATCCGTATTTAAAAAAGCAGGTATTCGTGTATCCATATTCGTTGATCCTGTAATTGAAATGGTTGAAGGTGCTGCCGAAACAGGAACAGACCGTATAGAACTCTATACAGAGGGTTATGCAAAAGAATTTGCAGCCGGAAATAAAGAAAAAGCCGTAAGTGCATATGCTGAAGCGGCTAAAGTTGCGAGCAAATTGGGACTGGGCATAAATGCCGGACATGATCTTGATCTCAAAAATTTGAAATATTTCTACGAGCAGGTTCCCGGTCTTGATGAAGTTTCAATAGGACATGCATTAATCTCAGATGCACTGTATTTAGGGCTGGAAAATGTGGTTCAGCTGTACAAGAGGCAGCTGTTGAGTACTTAGTACCTAGTACTTAGTACCTAGACAAAACACAATATCCAATATCCCATATCTCATATCCTACATCATTCAACCTTCGAACTTTGAACTTTTAACAAAGAGTTCGTCCCGTTCATCATTTTGAAATTAGACTGGCAAATTTTTTGTTGTACCTTCCTTCACTTAACTAAATTTCAAAAAAATATGAAACGGGTACTCTCACTGGCACTTGCTTCTGCTCTGCTTGTAAGTGCAATTAATGCTTGCGGACAAGAAGATAAGTCCAAACGTCCAAGCCCACCTGCTAAAGCTTCAGAAAAAATTGCAAGTGGTGCTACGGTTACCATAGATTATAGTAAGCCTTCTCTTAAAGGCAGAACGATTGGAAAAGATCTCGAGCCAATGGATGGAAAAGTTTGGCGCACCGGTGCCAATGAAGCTACTGTATTTACTGTTGACAAAGATGTAAAGGTAGAAGGAAAACCTTTACCAGCAGGTAAATATGGATTGTTTACTATTTCTGGTCCTAATGAATGGACAATCATTTTCAACAAAACCTGGAACCAGTGGGGTGCTTTTAATTATAAAGAGGCTGATGATGTATTGAGAGTAAAAGTAAAACCAGGGAAAGCTCCTTCCACTACCGAGCAGTTTACCATCAATATTGCAAAGAGCGGAAAAGTTTCTTTGCTTTGGGGAGATAAGCAAGTTGACTTCAACGTGCAATAATTATTTCTTTCTAATAAAAATGAAGCCGGGATAATTACCCGGCTTTTATTTTGAATGTCGTTTCTTCAAAATCTCCACTACTTCTTTTAAGGAAGAACCTTTTGCATTCAGCAAGACCAAAAAATGAAATAGCAGATCTGCAGATTCGTTTAGAAAGAGGTCCCGGTTATTATCCTTTGCTTCTATTACTGTTTCAACTGCTTCCTCTCCCACTTTTTGTGCAATGGCATTTATACCTTTATCAAACAACCGTGCAACATAAGATTCTTCTGGAGCCGCCCTTTTGCGGAGCGAAATAATTTCTTCGAGATAATATAAAAAATCATCCTGGTGATTTCTTTCATTCCAGCAGGTATCCGCTCCCGTATGACAAACAGGTCCAGTTGGATGGGCTTTAATGAGAATCGTATCCTGATCACAATCCACCGCCATTTCTTTTAAAATCAAAAAATTCCCACTCTCCTCCCCTTTGGTCCAGATTCTTTTTTTACTTCTGCTATAGAAACTAACTTTCCCTTCACTCATTGTTTTGTTCAGGGCTTCTTCATTCATAAAGCCCATCATCAGAACTTTATGTGTGTCGTAATCCTGTATAATCGCAGGCACCAACCCGTCGGAATATTTCGAGTAATCTATTTTCACTTTTTTATTTTTTGTCAGAGTTAAATTCTGATCGGAATTTTTTCATTCTGCAAATATCGCTTCAATTCAGGAATTGCAATTTCTTTAAAATGAAAAATACTCGCCGCCAGGGCCGCATCAGCCCTGCCATTCTTGAAAACATCCGCAAAATGTTCCATTTTACCTCCTCCTCCTGATGCTATTACGGGTACGGGTAACTGCTCTGCCAATCTACTGGTGATATCTAATGCAAACCCACTCTTTGTGCCATCATGATTCATGGAGGTTAGCAAAATTTCTCCTGCCCCAAGTTCAATTCCTTTCTTTGCCCAATCATAGCATTTGGCGTCTGTTTTCAGCCTGCCTCCATTTAAATACACGTACCATTCGCCGTCAGCTTCCTGCTTTGTATCAATGGCAAGCACCACACACTGACTACCAAATTCAAGCGCAAGCTGTTTTATAAGATCGGGATTTCGAAATGCCGCAGTATTTACCGAAATCTTGTCGGCCCCATTATTGAGCAATACCCTTACATCATCCACACTATTAATTCCCCCTCCAACAGTAAAGGGAATATTTATCTTGTGGGCAATGCGATTCACGAGCTCACTTAAAGTCTTTCTTTTTTCTATAGTCGCGGTAATATCCAGGAAAACTAATTCATCAATACCCTGCTGTGCGTATAAAGCACCCAGCTCAACGGGATCACCAGCGTCGCGGATATTTTCAAAATTGATACCCTTGACGGTTCTTCCATCCCTGATATCCAGACATGCAATGATTCTTTTCGTTAACATTTTAATTTCTTGAGCTAATGGCTACTTTAATTCCGAGTGCCAGTAAAACCAATCCCGTAATTTTCTCCTGCCATTTAATAAAAGTTGGTGATTTACTCAACCAGTTCCCCAATTTGCCAAATAGAATCGCGACGGCTGCATTCACAACGAGCCCGGAAAAATTAAACCAGGTTCCCAGTAAAAGAATTTGATTTTGTGGATGCCCCGATTTTAGATTGATGAATTGGGGAAAAAAAGCCAGGAAAAAAAGGGCAACCTTGGGATTGAGAATATTTGTAACAGCACCTTGACGGAATATAAGCCAATAAGATTCCTTTTTTATTTCATCGGTTCCCTTAAAAATATTTGAACTCTTTTTAAGTATTGATTTTATTCCAAGAAAAACGAGATAAGCGGCACCGAGATATTTGATTATATCGAAAGCAATAGCAGATTTAGCAATGATAGCAGACAAACCAACAAAAGCCGCTGCAATATGCACCATGCAACCTGCAGTAATCCCCAATGCCGAAACGATTCCTGCTTTTATGCCCTGTCCCATACTTCGGGATGCCACATACATCATGTCATTACCTGGCGTGATATTGAGCATCAGGCTTGCAAATGCGAACAAAAGAAAATTATTCAGATCCATATTATCCCTGATTAATCTTAATTAAATCATTCAACTGAATCCTTCCCTCATAAATTGCTTTTCCTATTATCACTCCTGCACATCCGGTTTCAGCCAATTTTACCACATCATCCATATTCGCAACTCCACCACTTGCCGTGAGTTTTACATCGGAGATTTTTTCCAGAATGCCTTTATACAAATCTATTGCCGGGCCCTGCAACAAACCATCTTTACTCACATCTGTACAAAAAATCTGTTGAACACCTTTGTCTAAATATTTTTGCAAAAAATCATAGACCCAGATATTGGTTTCTTCCTGCCATCCACTCACCGCGATTTTTTCATTCTTAACATCAGCTCCCAGGAAAAATTTATCCGCCCCAAATTGAATCAACCAATTTGAAAACTCTTTTTCGTCTTTTGCTGCAACACTTCCGACAGTTGCAAGAGCCGCGCCGGAATTCAAAACAATCTCCACGTCTTTGGGTGATTTAATCCCTCCGCCGAAATCGATTATTAAACCCGTTTTGCCGGCTAACAATTCCAACACTTTCCAGTTTTTTACCTGGCCTGCTTTGGCTCCGTCCAGGTCAACCAAATGCAATCTCCTAAAACCAGCATCCTCAAATTCTTTGGCCACTTCGAGAGGACGTTCATTGTAAATTTTCTTTTGAGAATAATCTCCCTGGGTTAGTCTCACGCATTTCCCATCTATAACATCAATTGCCGGAATAATTTCCATTTATGGTTTTTGAAAGAATGTGAAATTAAAAAGATAAAAAATTCCTCAGTATTTGCTCTCCCACACCCGCACTTTTCTCAGGATGAAATTGTACACCGTAAAAATTATCTCTGTGCAATGCGGAGCTATAGGGAAGAATATAATCCGTGGTGCCAATGGTGTTATTGCTACGCGACGCATAATAACCATGAACAAAATAGCAAAAGCTATTGTTAGGTACTCCCTCAAACAGTTTAGTATTCAGATCAAAAATATTGTTCCATCCAATCTGCGGAACTTTCGACTGGTCCTGCGAGTTATCAAATTTCTTTACATCTCCTTCAAAAATCCCTAAACACCGGGTATCATTTTCTTCAGAATAATTGCACATGAGCTGCATTCCGAGACAAATTCCCAA
>PSRI01000026.1 GCA_003175935.1 Bacteroidota bacterium | reverse complement strand
TGGAGGCGGTCGGCGATAGCCGGGGTGATGATGCGGCCGAAGGTTATTAAGAGTGGATAGCGCCCTGTCGCTTACCCCATACCGTTGGTTGCATTTGCTACTGGATTTTAGCTTTTGAGATTTTATGATTTTCCGGGCTCATAAAAGCCCGCTAATTATGTGAATTTCAAGAAATATTTAGCATTTTCGCGGCTTCTATGAGAGTTTCAACCCTGGTTATTGCAATAACCCTTATTTCTCTGCAATCAAATGCTCAGATTCAGATTGGCGGACAGGCCGGATGGAATTATGTTTATGCCTCCGCCAGCACTAAGGATGGAACTTCAATTTCAACTAAAGGTGGAAATGGTTTTCACCTAGGCCTTATCGTTAGAGCCCCCTTCGATAATAAACTCTACTTTGTTCCCCAAATGGTATTCAGCCATAAAACGTATACCATTCAATACAATAATGCCTATGGTGATTCTGTAAAGGATACCCATCTTGCACTGAATTATATTGAGCTCCCTGTTCTTCTGGAATACGTGACGTCGGAAAATAAACCGCATTTGTTCTTTCAATTTGGCCCTTCCCTTTCCATTGGGATTAACGGCAAGCAGAAAATAACGAGTATGGACGGAACCACCCAGGACGAAAAAATGATTCTCAACTACACCCATTATGAGAGATTCGAATTTAACCTGGTTGGCCGGATTGGATACCAGTTTCCCAATAAGTTTTCAGTTTGGGGAGGATACGCGTATGGATTGGGAAGTATTGTTGATGCTGACAAGGGTCCCGTGATTAAACCCAGGATGATCACTGCGACCCTGGCTTACTGGTTCCGTTAACATGAAATCATGAGTTACATGTTACTGGCAAATTAAAAGTCGTGTTAAATAAATCCTGCTTCAGCAGGCCCAGAATTAGTTCCATTTATCGGAATAAATTGTCCCCTTTTTGGGAAAGCCTTATGGGGCTTGAGTTAGCCGAATATGACCTCAAATTGATCAGGGATAACTAATACCGCGAACCTTCGAAATCATACTCCAAATACACCCAAAATCTTTCAAAAATGACCAATCTGATTCAGGTAATTTTGGGATACATTTAATTGGTACTGAATTTGCTCATGTAGGTCGTTTGTCTACTTTTACTCTATAATTTCCTGACCTGAGAACGATTTTGAAAATATTAAAATGGACCGTCCTATTACTGCTATTTCTCATAGTTATGACGGCCATCCTCATCAATACTACCCCCGTACAAAACTGGATGGTAAAAGTGGCTGCAGGACGACTCTCCCATGACCTTAAAACAACAGTCTCCATAAAACACGTAAGCTTCGCCCTTTTCAACAAAATGAATCTTGAAGGCGCTTACATAGCAGACCAAAAAAACGACACACTACTTTATGCCGGAAACCTGCAAGTGAGGATTACAGACTGGTTCTTTTTTAAAAAAGCAATAGAATTAAAGTATGTCGGACTCGAAAACGCAACCATATACGCGCACAGGGTTGACTCAGTCTGGAACTACCAATTCATAATCGACCATTTTTCGGGCCCGCCGGATACTTCGCAGAGTGGTTCCACTTTGAATCTTTCACTAAAAGAACTTTCGCTCAAGAATGTAAGGGTCCTTCAAAAAGATGAGTGGAAAGGTCAGGATATGGCCGTTTCTTTAAAAGAGTTAGGACTCGATGCAGAAAATATAGATTTCAAGAAAAAGTTTATTCACCTGAATAAGTTAACACTGGATGAGCCGGTGTTTGTGCTTTCTGACTATGAAGGCAAATACATTGATACAACTCACCAAACAAAAAAAATAAAATCTTTGGACATATCTCCCTTTAATGCAGGCGACTGGAGCATTAAGATTGGGGACTTAGAAATGATCAATGGTGCTTTCAAGAGTGATAAAGCAACAGACCGACAGATATACAGTTATTTTGATGCGAGCCATATCCATTTTTATGGGATTACTGGTCACTTCAAAAACCTGGAGCTAAAACAGGACACCCTTACTTCTCAAATTAAACTGAGTGCCAAAGAGCGTTCAGGCTTTACTGTTAGTAATCTTTCTTCCAGTTTCAGAATGGATCCTACGGGCATGATTTTCGACAGGCTCGATATCAAAACACCACGGAGCCATCTTACCAATTACTATTCGATGAGGTTTGAAAATTTCAATGATGACATGAGTCATTTTATCGGGCAGGTGAAATTGGAAGGCCGATTCAAGAACTCAGTTATTCACAGCGACGACATCGCCTATTTTGCGCCAGAGCTCAAGGACTGGAAACGAAGTATTAATATCGATGGAGATGTGAAAGGAACTATCAACAATCTATCCGCAAAAAATTTTGTGATCGAATCGGGAAAAAGTAGTCGTCTCGAAGGAAATATAAAGATGATTGGATTGCCCGATATTGATTCCACATATATCGATTTCAAAGCAAATGATTTTAGAACAACTTATGCTGATATCGTAACAATTGTCCCCAAGCTTAAAGAGATCAAACAACCGAATATCAATCAGATTTCTTACCTGACTTTCAAAGGAAATTTTACAGGATTTATCAGGGATTTTGTAACAGAGGGAACAATCCAAACCAACCTGGGAACTGTAAAGACGGATCTGAATATGAAACTTCCGCAAAATGGTATTTCGTCATATTCAGGTAAGGTAGAGGCCACACAATTCAACCTTGGTAAATTTTTAGGGCTTGATGACCTTGGACGAATTTCTTTTAATGGATCAATTAAGGGAAAAGGTTTTAGTCCGAAAACTTTTGACGCAACGTTCGACGGTAAATTCCCACAGATTGAATACAACAATTACAATTATCAAAATATAGTTGTGAATGGCCATATCAACCGGAAACTTTTTAAAGGAGATGTTGATATTAATGATCCGAATGCCATTGCTACACTGAATGGAACAATTGATTTTACAGGAACAAAACCTGAATTCAATTTCTTTGCAGATATTAAGAGAGGCAATCTTAAAACAATTGGTTTCGCAAAAGAGAATGTTAGCGTTATCGGGAAATTTGATATGAACTTTAATGGTGATAATATTGATAATTTCCTTGGCACTGTTTCACTGTATGATGTGGCTGTTACTCGTGATGGTGAAACCTATGTGTTCGACACCCTCACCGTGAGTTCACAGGTTGTAGACAAGCAAAAGATTTTGCAAATCCGAAACACAGAAGCCTCTGCATTTCTCATGGGAGAATTTACTATTCATGACTTACCAAATGCAGTAAAACAATTTTTACATAAATACTACCCTACCTATATTTCTGCACCAACAAGACCGATTAGCGATCAAAACTTTCTTTTCCAGCTTGAAGTGAAAAATGTGGATCAGTATCTTCCTTTGCTTGATAAGAGATTGCATGGATTTAACAATAGTACCATTGTGGGTTCACTAAATTCCCGAACTAACCTGATGGCCATTAGTGCAACAGTTCCACATGCATCTTATCAAAAAATAGAAGTGAGTGATTTTAAACTGAAGGGTGTCGGGAATATGGACAGTCTGAAACTTGAAGGTGATGTTGGAAATACCATTATTAACGATAGTCTTCAATTCCCCAGCACGAAAATTTCAATTGCATCCTCAGGAGGTGTTTCTCAATTAAATATTACAACCGCTGCAACGCAAACAATTAATAACGCCAATCTTTCTGCTCAAATAACTTCATTGGAAGACGGAGTCAAAATACATTTCGATCCTTCGACCGTGGTTTTGAATGAAAAAACCTGGAAGATTGATAAGGGTGGTGAAATTACTTTGAGCAAGTCGCTGGTTGAAGCGAACCTGATTCGAATAAGTAATGGCGAGCAGGAAATTACAGTTTCAACGAGGCAATCTGAAGTAGGAACCTGGAACGACATCATAATCGGACTAAAGAAAGTGAGTATTGCAGATTTTCTGCCTTTTGTATTATCGAATCCGAGACTTGAAGGTATTACAACCGGGACAGTTACTATTGAAGATCCATTCAGGAACCTCTATATTACGGCGGATGCAAAAGCTGAACAGTTTCGTTTTGAGAACGATTCAATAGGTGTTGTGAAAGTGAACGGAAGCTGGGACAATAAAAATAAGAAGGCAACATATGAAGCGGTATCAGACAATAAGGATTATAAATTTAATGTGAAGGGTGCATATGATGGAAGAGATTCACTGAATCAAACGATAAACACAGCCGCAAGCTTTGATAATACGAGCATTCATTTTCTCGAACAATATCTTGGATCTATTTTTGGAAGTCTGAAAGGTCGCGCTACTGGGAATCTAACTATGAGTGGTAGTGTGAAGAAACCAGATTATGTTGGAACTGTACTTGTAACAGATGGCGGGATTAAGGTACTGTACACTCAATGCTATTATGTTTTTGATACGGCAAAAATAGTTTTCGCACCGGGATCCATTGATTTCGGTACCATAAAGTTGTACGACACGCTTCACAGTACGAATCCAAATAACAGGGATGTCGCCACACTTACTGGCACACTTCAGCACGAGAATTTTAAAAATTTTGTATATAATATCAGAGCGAATTCTAACAAATTACTGTTACTAAATACTTCGAGAACGGATAACAGTACTTTTTATGGAAAAGCAATTGGCAGAGTTACCTTCAGGTTCACCGGACCCGAGGATGAAATGAGAATGTCTGTCAATGCCGAACCAGTGGATAGTTCCAGTATCTATATCACATCCTCTTCATCAAAGGAAAATGGACAGGCTGAATATATAGTTTGGAAACAATATGGCCGTGAAATGAACATTGATTCAATGATAGGTAAGACCAGTAATCTGAATATTGCCCTTGATCTCACAGCAAATAATTATGCGAAATTGTTTATGGTGCTGGACGAAGTAACCGGTGACATCATTGAAGCAACTGGTAATGGAACGCTGGAAATAAGAACGGGAACGAATACCCGCTTCACGATGAACGGCAAATACACTATCGATAGAGGTTATTACAGATTCAGTTTCCAGGAAATTTTCAAAAAACCATTTGACCTCCTGCCCAATGAAGGCAGCTATATTCGATGGGATGGAGATCCATACAATGCAGAAATAGATATCAAAGCAAAATATACGGCCGACAATGTAAAGCTTAGCTCTCTGTATTCCAGTGAAGCTCAAAGTACCGATCCACAATTGACAAGCTTGAGGAGTGAAAGAACGGATGTTGATGTACAGTGTACTCTCACCGGATTATTGAGCAAGCCAGATATAACTTTTAGAATTTCGCTGCCGGCATATAGTGATGTGAAAAATAATCAGAGACTCGTGAGCGATCTCGTCCGCATTAATAATGATGACAACGAAAAAAATAAACAAGTAGCATACCTGATCGTATTCAAGAGTTTTGCACCCATCGGTCAGTATAACATACAGCAGAGTGATGCGCAAACATTTGCGTTCAATACAATCTCAGAATATGTTTCCGGCTACCTGAGTAGTTCGTTAAAAGGACTGATGTATAATATTTTTAAGGACCCTGACTTAAGTGTAAATTTCCGCTACACCAGGGATGCAATCGATCCAACAAATTCCGGCGCCACTCCAAACTCCGTTTATTTTACAAGAGACAATATCAGTTTGCAATTCATCAAATCTCTATTGAATGACAAGCTGGTAATTACTTTTGGAAGTGATTTCAACTTTGTAAGTAACGGTGCGCAATCTGCTACCACACAAAATACAAACTTCCTGTTTCTACCCGACGTAACAGCAGAATATAAGATTACAGCGGATGGAAGATTCCGGGTAAGCTTCTTCTACCGAAGCAATTTCGACGCATTATCATCTTCGGGTAAGCGTGACCGTACGGGAGGCAGTTTTTCCTACAGGACAGAATTTGATCCTCCAAAACTGAGAAAGAAGAAAGCTCAGCCTGTAACTAAACAGCCTAAAGAAAAAGAGGGAGATGATTCCAGTTCGGCCACGCCGAAAACCAGTGGGTTATTTCCTTGATAAAATTTCGTGTCCGAGTTTATCCCTTTTTGTTTGCAAATATTTTTCGTTGTGTGGGTTTGGATGAACCTGCAATGGAACATTCTCAACAATATCCAAACCATATCCATTCAATCCAACGCGTTTGCGTGGATTATTGCTCAGTAATTTCATTTTTGTAATTCCGAGGTATCTCAAAATTTGAGCTCCTACTCCATAATCGCGGTCATCCATGCCAAATCCGAGATGCAGGTTTGCTTCCACTGTATCCATGCCTTCTTCCTGGAGTTTATATGCCTTTAATTTATTCAGCAAGCCAATCCCCCTTCCCTCCTGGTTCATATACAAAACTACTCCTTTGCCTTCCTGTTGAACCATTTCCATGGCGCGGTGCAATTGCTCTCCGCAATCGCATCTTAATGAACCAAGAATGTCTCCGGTGAAACAAGATGAATGCACTCTCACTAAAACAGGTTCATCTTTTTTCCATTCTCCTTTAACAAGTGCAAGATGTTCTCCACTTGCCGGATTATTTCTTTCGCGGAATGATACTAATTTGAAATGACCATACTTAGTTGGCATGTCCACTCTCACCAACTCTTCAATCAAAGAATCGGTCTTTAATCTATATTCAATAAGATCTTTAATTGTAATGAGCTTGAGATTAAATTTTTTGGCGATTTCTATGAGCTGAGGTAACCTGGCCATAGTGCCGTCGTCATTCATAATCTCAACCAAAACACCTGCAGATTCAAAGCCAGCCAGGCGTGCCAGATCAATAGTTGCCTCTGTATGTCCGGTACGTCGCAATACGCCCCCACCTTTTGCGATTAAAGGAAAAATATGTCCGGGTCTGCCAAGGTCCTGAGGTTTAGTTTTTGGATCAATGAGAGCCATCACTGTTTTTGATCTGTCATGGGCCGAGATCCCCGTGGTACAATCATTACCGAGAAGATCAACCGAAACGGTGAATGCAGTTTCGTGTAATGAGGTATTGCTATTAACCATCGGGCTTAATTGCAATTCATCACATCTTTGTTCTGTTAATGGCGCGCAAATAAGTCCGCGTCCATGTTTACTCATGAAATTTATAATATCAGGAGTTGCATTTCTGGCTGCTGTAATGAAATCACCTTCATTTTCACGATCTTCATCATCAACCACAATTACCAATTTACCCTTACGGATATCTTCTATCGCACTCTCAATGCTATCAAACATGTAGAAAAATTTATTGCAAAGTTACGGTTTCACAAGGTTTGAACGTAATCCTTACTGGGACTACATATTACTATACGCAAATTCTTTTTGAAGGTTATTTATATTCAAAATAATTTTTATTATTGCTGGTCCGTATGTCGCTATTCTAAGTTGCTTCCCATAACAAAATGTTAATAATGCGGCGACTTTTATTATGAGGATTGTCTTTTCTTTGCAACGAAAACATTCTGCTTATGATAGTTACAAAAAAACTGCTAGCTCTTGTATTTGCCTGTTTTGCCACCTTGCTCAGTTTTTCTCAAGTTACTACCAGTAGCATCACCGGGTCTGTTAAAGACTCAAAAGGCCAGCCACTTGAAGGTGCTACCATTACCGCCACTCACACTCCTTCCGGAACCGTGTATACAACACTGTCCAAAAAAGGGGGTTCTTTTAACATTCCAAGCGCCAAAATCGGAGGTCCTTATTCAATCAAAGTCGAATTTGTTGGTTTTAAGGCGGAGACCTATGATGGAGTGAATCTTTTGTTGGGTGAACCATATAATATTAATGCGGTGATGGGTGAAGATATCAAGGACCTGTCCGCAATAACTGTTACCGGAAGAAAGAGAAGAATTGCTGCGGATAAAACCGGTGCCAGCACAAATATCGGACAAAGACAACTTGTTACTTTACCAACCATTTCAAGAAGTATTACCGACTTCACAAGACTCACTCCACAAGCAAATGGAAATAGCTTTGCAGGTAGAGATGGTCGTTATAATAATTTACAAATAGATGGCGCAAACCTGAATAATAACTTTGGCTTGTCCACAGATCCACTCCCAGGTGGAGGTTATCAGCCGATTTCATTGGACGCCATTGAAGAAGTTTCTGTAAATATTGCTCCTTACGATGTTCGCCAGTCGGGATTCACGGGAGCAGGCATTAATGCCGTTACCAAAAGTGGAACCAATACATTTCACGGAAGTCTTTATGGATATTTCCGCAATCAAAACTTTAATGGTACACATGTAGCCAGTACGGATATCAGCAAGGGTGCCAATCAAAGTAATAAAGTTTATGGTGCTACGATTGGTGGTCCCATTATCAAGAATAAATTATTCTTTTTCATCAGCGCTGAAAAAGAAGAGAGACAATTTCCAGGAATCACCTATGTTCCAACGGGAGGTACCGGTGCTGGAAACGTTTCTTCAACACCAATTGACTCACTAAAAAAATTGTCTGATTATTTGAAGTCTGCTTACAATTACGATCCCGGTGCTTATGATAATTTCCCCAACTTCCAGGCATCGAACCATAAAATTCTTGGAAGGATTGACTGGAACCTTAGTAAGGTTCATAAGGTTACTTTAAAGTATAACGATTTTGTAAGCACAAATCCCCAACAATTAAACGCAACCAGTGTACCTAATGGTGGTGGATTCAGTGTAGTGGGTGGAACAGGCACACTTTCCCGCTTAGTTAACAACCGCTTTGGAACAAAATCAATGGCCTTTGCAAATTCCAATTATGGGTTTAAAGATGTTGTGAGATCGGGTACATTTGAATTGAACAGTAATTTCAGTGGAAAGTTTGCAAACCAGTTCCTCGCAACATTTACAAAAATCCGCGATACCCGTACGTTTAATGGAGGAATATTCCCAACAATTGACATCTTCAATAATGATGGGAATAATTACATGAGCGTGGGAATGGATCCATTTACAAATAACAATGACGTTATCAATAATATATACAGCTTTATTGACAACTTCACCTATTTCGCTGGTAAACATACAATCACTGCTGGTGCTTCTTATGAATATCAGAAAGTGGGAAACATGTTTATGGCTGCATCAAACAGCTATTATGCATTCAATTCTTTGAATGATTTCATGACTAACAGACCCCCGGCTTACTACGCTTATACTTACTCGTTAGTAAAGGGTCAGCCTGCTGTTTATTCAGCTAACCTTGAGATTGGCCAGCTCGGAGTATACGTGCAGGATGAAATAAATGTCAATTCCAATTTCAAACTCACTGCAGGTATTCGTATGGATCAGCCGATTTACCTGCAAAACGCGCTGGAGAATCCGGCTGTTACTGCATTGGAATTTCCTGATAAGGATGGCAATCCTACCCATTACAGCACAGGAAAATGGCCTAAAAATACACCGCTCTGGTCCCCACGCGTCGGATTCCGTTGGGATGTCGAAGGAGATAAATCATTTATCCTTCGTGGTGGAACCGGTTTGTTTACAGGTAAAATACCTTTTGTATTTCTCACTAATATGCCAACGAACTCTGGTATGTACCAGTTTGGCGCTTCAGTTACACAAGCAGGCAGGTTACCAAACTTCCTATTCTCTGCAAATCCTGCGCAATACCAGGACAGCTTCCCTGCAACTGCAGGAACCAGCGCTCCGGCAAATATTGTGCTGATGGATCCTAAATTCAAATTCCCCCAGGTTTGGAGAACCAATATTGCATTTGATAAGAGATTCGGCGCAGGCTGGTTAGTAACTGTTGAAGCTGCTATTACAAAAGATGTGAATGCAGTAGTAATGAGAAACGCAAATCAGAAAGATCCTAACTCACAGTTCACCAATAACTCGGATACACGTCCACGTTATTTAGCTACTACAGACAGAAAGATTTATCCAAACTTAACAAGCGCCATTGTGCTTGAAAATGCCAAGAAGGGCGGTAGTGCTTTCCTGACGGCTGCTATTTCAAAATCATTTGCGAATGGATTTTACGGATCCTTTGCTTATACCTATACTTATTCGGGAGATGTAACTGCAAACCCCGGATCGCAGGCAAGCTCAGTATGGAACTCGAATCCAACAGTTGGAACACAGAATAGCCAGGAACTTGCATACTCACAATATGCCGTTCCTCACCGTTTCGTAGGTACTTTCTCTTACAGAAGAGAATACCTGAAACACCTGGCAACAACTGTATCTATATATTATGAAGGAACTTCTCTCGGCAATTACAGCTATGTATATGCGAGCGATTTGAATAATGACGGTAATAACACGACAGATCTGTTATACATACCTAAGGATCCTTCAGACATCATTTTCAAAGACAGGGCCGCCAATCCGGCATCTGGAATTAAAGCTTATACTGCTCAGCAACAAAGTGATGCTTTCTTCCAGCTCATTGAAAACACTCCCTATTTGAGAAAACATAAAGGACAATATGCAGAAAGAAATACTGCTTTCCTGCCCTGGTTCCACCGTGTAGATTTCAAATTGTTGCAAGATGTATTTACAAATATTGGAGACAGAAAACACACGATGCAGTTGAGTGTAGATATCCTGAACTTTGCAAATCTTCTTAACAGAGACTGGGGTGTTCAAAAACAAACCATTCTTAAGAATCCATTGCAATTGCAGGGAATCGATGCGCAGGGTCGCCCAAATTACTATATGAACCAGGTGAGTGGTAATCTTGTTACCGATCCATTTCAAAATGTGCTTTCAACTTCAAGCACGTGGGGTATTCAACTTGGACTAAGATATATTCTATAGCGTCTTTGCTTGAAATCAAAATAAAATCCCTCGAAGACTTCGAGGGATTTTTATTTTCCATATGCCCATTTGAGAAAAACAGGCATGGCCCGCGCCCAGGT
>PSRI01000074.1 GCA_003175935.1 Bacteroidota bacterium | reverse complement strand
CCACTGTTCCAGGTTCTATCAGGAACATTCCAGGAATTTGAAGCGTCAGTTTGAATTAACTGCGCACCAATTTTTATCGTTGCACCCACCTCGCTTGCAGCCTGTCGCATGGAATCTGCGAAAATCTTAAAATGCTTTCCATATAAATCACCCGAAATAATTTCAGGCTGGCCGTCATGATTGTTATTGAGGTCAATTTTAAATCCTGCCTGCCAGGGTCCACTACTTTCATTACCTATTTCCCAGAATTTAGTTCGTCCATGATCATATCTCACCCAGTCAGCCGCGAGATGTGCTGCAATTTCCACAGGTTTTGCTCCTGTGCCATATCTCGCATATCCGTAATTGATAGTTATAATGCCTTTGCTTCCTGTTTGCTGCAGCATACTATAATAGTTGTCGACAGAAAGGGTCCAGGAATCGCTATTTTTTCCATACCAGTATCCGGCTGTAGTCGGATTTCCATCTGAATCAAATAACGTAGCCGGAGCATCTGCAGGAGGAACATTTTTGTCTGCGTTCCAAAAATAGACACTGCTGATATTTCCCCCGGGAAAGCGAATCACATTGGGTGAAAGGGATTTAATATTATTTAGCAAAATAGGTTCAGTCACCATTTGCGTCATGTAAGGATTACTATTGTTCCCGAATAAATATTTTGGGACCCTTGTAATTACATCACTCGCATCAACAGTAACCGTCACCTCAGTACTGTTGGGTTTTGAAGTGATTTCAAAATCCGGTGCCTGAAATGTTTTTTCGGACCAGTCGTCAAGAAAAAATCCAATGCTTGAAGCAGTAGGATTTTCATGGGGCGGAACAATGGTGGTATCCTCCGGAGGAGTCAGGCTCCCATTTCCAGGGTCAGATGATTTTTTGCAGGAGATGAAGCAAATGGTTATAAAGAGACAAAGCAATAACTGTTTACCGGGCACTCTGAATTTCTGCATCAACACAAAAATTTTTGAAGATCAAAAAAGGTTTTCGTTTTCTGGCCTCTCATAGATAAAATCGCACTCCGCTTGAGAACAGTCTTATTTCTTTCTTAGGATCATTTGCTGACCCTTGTACGTAACCGAAATATCCGGCCTGGAATTATTATCCATTGTTCCTGGTTTATCTTTACTTACCCATACTATATTAATATGGTAAGATGATGGCATTGATTTAAAACTTCCCTGCATTTTCCCTATGGTCAATGTCCGGTCCGCCTCGGTATATGTGAATGGAATATTTGAAAATGATCCATTTTCATAATTATAATTTGTCCCTTCATCGTTGTACAATGTAAAACTTCCATCCTTTCCTGTATAAACGTAGAGCGTAATAATATCCATTGGTTTTTCACCGGTGTATTGCAAATCCTGCCCTGTTGGGATGATGGATCCTTCCTTAACAAATAGCGGCAATCTTTCGTAAGGCGCATCTGCAGTTATAGTTTGGCCCCCTTCAAAATATTTTCCTGAATTAAAATCAAACCAGCCCTGTCCCGATGGCAGGTATACTTTTCTGTTAGTAGCATGGTATTCGTAAACCGGGCACACCAAAAGGGAAGGACCAAACATAAACTGATCTCCAATATTTGTTACATTATTATCCTTCGCAAAATCCATTGCTAATCCGCGCATGATGGTATAGTCGTTATGGTTAGTCATACCAGCAAGTGTATAAACGTATGGCATCAATTTATATCGCAGCTTATCGTAGTACAACATGCTCTTGTACGCAGGATGATCTTCGGGGGCCGTATTAAAAATTTCGCGGAACGGAAATTGTCCATGAACTCTAAAGAGCGGACAAAATGCACCAAACTGATACCATCTTGTCATTTGTTCCCTCCATTCTTCCAAATCGGCGCCTTGCGCATTTTCAAAACGATGTTCAACGGCAAAACCTCCAATATCCATCGTCCAGTATGGAACACCTGACATTGAAAAATTAAGGCCCGCAGAAATTTGAGTTTTCATATCGGCCCATCTTGAGGCGATATCTCCACTCCAGATTGCTGCGGCATATCTTTGTGATCCTGCAAATCCAGAACGTGTAAGAAGAAAAACTCTTTGATTTGGATTGGTACTTCTTTGTCCTTCGTAAATCCCTTTGGCATTTTGCAAAGGATATGCATTCAAATATTCTGCCGCCGGTCCCAACGCAGTTGGTGTCATCAGCTCTTTTCTTTTTTCGGGATCAACATTGGAAAGAATATCCGGTTCACTTGCGTCCATCCACCAGGCATCAATTCCTTTGCTGAATAGTTTTGCATTCAATAAATCCCAAAATCCTTTTCTCGCATCGGCATTGAATGCGTCGTAAAATGTGGAAACATATCCCTGTGCTATCCAGTCGCGTTGGCGATTCGCAATATTCCTTTTGTATAACCACCCTTTTTCGTCGAAAGTTTTATAGGCGGGAATTCCTTCATAAAATTTTGGCCAGACAGAAATCATAAAATGAGCTTGGTACTGATTGTGCAGCACGCGAATCATGCTGTCTGGATTCGAAAACCTGCCAGCATCAAATTCCTGGCTTCCCCACGAGTCCTGCTTCCAGTAACTCCAGTCAAGAACAATATTGTCGATAGGGATTTTTCTTTTTCTGAATTCACTAATTGTATTCAGGATTTCTTCCTGTGTTTTGTATCTCTCCCGACTTTGCCAGAACCCCATGGCCCAACGGGGAACAATAGTCGCTTTTCCTGTTAATTTTCTATAGCCGGAAATTACTTCGTCCATATTATTTCCTGCAATGAAATAATAATCCTTTTGCTTACCCGCTTCAGAATGAAAACTGAATGAATTTTGATCATTGGTGGCAATGGGTTGGAGACATTTTAAAGAAATATAAGATTCTCCTCCGTCGGGAATCCATTCAATTTTGACTGGAACTTTCTTTTCTTTTTCCATTGCGAGATTCAAAACAGCTGATCCCGGATTCCAAGCCTGTCTCCACCGATCGAGCAATAATTTACCATCAACCCAAACTTTGAGATATCCCGCATAGCTAAATCTCAATTTATGTTCACCAGCAAATTCTGAAGCAATTGATCCCTCCCAGGTGATTTGTCCGTTTGCAATTTTGAATTCATGCGGGAGTTTCATCCTTGTATCATTCAGGTATTCATAATCAATTTCAGATTCTGCACGGGTGAATGAAACCTGGTCGGGATGCGATTTGTCATTGATATAAGAAGCAGTGAACCAACCTCTTTCTCCATTTTTTGAAAACAATCTGAGAGCATTTATCGGTTTATAAGGTCTGATATCTCCAAATTCGCTTAATGAATAGTTATCCCAAAGAATTCCATAATTCTTTTTTGAAATGAGAAATGGTACTGCGACTTCCGTATTATTTTGAAAGAGTCTTACCTGTTGATTTTTGTAGTTGAAAATGTCATCCTGATGCTGTCCAAGTCCGTAGTAAGCATCGTCAGTATCTGAGTCAAATGTTTGGGTGATATCCCAGTAAGGTTTTCCGTCAAAAATGGCGGCTTTAAAAATATTTCCGCCTAATTTTCTCTCGCTCAAAATTGTTTTCCCATTTGCATCCTGAAAATTAACTGCACCTGTTGTTAAATCTGCAATGGCTGAAATAGTTCCTGTGCTAATCCCAACCGTATTTGCATTTGGTGTAATCACTGACCATTGGAATGAAGGAGCATGTTGCGCTACAACGGTAAGACTTTCAAAAGGTGTAATGGCCCTGCCAGGTGATGAAATAACACGAATAATATTTGGAGCGATAAGTTTTAATTGAACAATGCCCGGACCTGAGGCAGAAGAAGTGGGATAAATAATAATCCCATCAGCAGTTTTCTGGTAAGTTGAATCCGCAGCCTTCGTATTTTCTATTGCCAGAATACCTGAAAAGAAAAATATAAAGGCAATGATTTGTTTATGCTTGTTGATAGAATTCATTTCACTGGGAGTTTACTAACCAAACTTTAAACCGGGAACGTAAATTTTTTATGCAAAATTTGCATAGAGTGAATTAGCAATATAAAAAATCTTAGGGAAAAGTGTGAGTTTGACAGGTATTTATCTAATGATCAAAAACGGCAAATTAATATGCACTTCTGCTAAAAAAAGGCGATTTATTATCAGTAACGACCATCAATATCCATTTTATGAAACCGGAACTAAGTATTAATTTACTTATCCAACTATTCGGATGAGGTTAATCAGCAACATTTTTCAGGTACTTAACAGCAGGGAGAAACAAAAAATGGTGGCCTTAAGTTTTTGGGCCCTCCTGATAAGTATTGCTGATATCGCCTCTTTAGCCGTTTTGATTTATATCGTGGGATTTTATTCGCAAGGCACCGTACCTCCAGCTTTTAAGTTTCTTCCCAAGTCATTTCAGGACTCCAAATCCATCTCTCTGATTTTGGTTTTCTTAATTTTATTTGCGGCAAAAAACCTCGGAGGTTACCTCGTTTTCAGGGCTCAGTATAAATTTGTTTACCAGGTTGCTACGCGACTGGCCGAACTTAATCTTCTACAGTTCCTTGAAGGCAGATTCACCGATTATATCGAAGTTGATTCGTCGGTACAGGTTAGAAGAATTTCACAGCAGCCCATTGAGTTTTGCCATTATGTTTTGGCAGGGGTTCAACTCATCATCACTGAAGGACTTTTGATTTTACTGGCGATCGTTGCCATACTTTTTTTTAATGCGGAACTCTTCCTTCTTTTATTAATCATACTCGTTCCCGCAGTTGTGCTGATGTCATATTTGATTCGCAGAAAACTGAGGTTTGTAAAGCAGCACATCAAATCCAGTAGTGAAAAAACCCTACAATATTTACAGGAAGCACTCACGGGGTTTGTAGAAAGTAATCTATATGATAAGAATGATTTTTTTACGCAGCGTTATGCATCTCAACAAAATTTATTGAACCACTATCTCGCAGAATTACAAATCACACAGGGTATGCCATCCCGGCTCATTGAAGTATTTGCAGTTTTTGGTTTATTTATTTTGATTTGGGTTACAAGATCAGGACATGCTAATTATGTAAGCGGCTTCATTACCATTGGTGCTTTCATGGCAGCAGCTTATAAAATTATTCCTGGCATAGTAAAGATTCTGAATACTTCCGGACAGATCCGCACCTATGAACATACCATCGAAGATCTTGCGAAAAATAATACGAAGCCGCAGCGCAAAACAGACTCTAATTCCTTCGATAGAATCAATTCTATTGCATTTCGAAATGTTTCATTTGATTATCACGGCAGAAAAATTTTAGATCGCCTGAATTTTGATCTCAAAGCAGGGAACTTTATGGGCATTTCGGGGTTTTCAGGGAGAGGAAAAACAACCATCATAAATTTACTATTGGGGTTTTTAGAACCCGATTCGGGACATGTGATCATAAATGAAAAAGAAAGCAATGCTTTAGGAAGGCATGCTTACTGGAAAAATATTGCTTATGTAAAGCAACAAACATTTATGATGCGAGGCTCGATCTTGGATAATATAACCATCGGTGATAAAAAATTTGATGAAGAAAAACTTGAAAGCGCCATTGAAATTTCAGGATTAACCGACCTCATTTCGCATTCCGACCAGGGCATTAACAAGCTCATTACTGAAAATGGTAAGAATATCAGTGGTGGACAAAGACAAAGAATTGCAATTGCAAGAGCAATGTATAAAAATGCAGATCTGATAATTTTAGATGAACCTTTTAATGAGCTCGATGAAGAATCCGAATCCGTGATTATGAATCACCTGGAATCAATTCGCAATTCAGGCAAGTTGATTATTTTGATTACCCATAGCAAGAAAAGCCTTTCCTTTTGCAATCAAATATTGTCGCTGCATGAAGTTTGAGCAAGAGACTTTGGTGATCATGAGTCCTGGCTTCCCCAAAGATGAGGAAGACAGCACTTGTCTCCCCGCTCAGCAATCTTTTGTGAGACTGGCAGCATCTCAATTTCCCGGAATACAGTTGATAATCTTAAGTTTCGAATATCCATTCCGAACAGATGAATATTACTGGAACGGCATCCGCGTAATTCCTTTTAATGGCCGATCAAAAAACAGAATTCAAAGAATTTTTTTGTGGATGAAGATTTGGCAAACACTCAAGACCCTGAAGAAAAAAAATAACCTAATCGGGATCCTCAGTTTTTGGTGCACAGAATGTGCTTTCATCGGACAATGGTTTGGAAAATTCAATCGAATCAAACACCTATCCTGGATTTCCGGACAGGATGCAAAAAAGCAAAATGGATATATCAGATTCATGAAATTGAAGTCTGAAAACCTGATTGCCATGTCTGATTTTTTACAGGCAGAATTCCTAAAAAATCACGGTATAAGAGCAACATATGTAATTCCAATTGGAATTGAACCTGCACAATATTCGTTTAGTCGTGCCGGAAAGGATATAGATTTAATGGGTGCCGGATCTTTAATTCCATTAAAACAATTTGATGTGTTTGTTTCTGTCGTACGAAAAATTTTAGCGGCACTCCCAGAGACAAAATCATACATATGCGGTGAAGGTCCTGCAATGAATGAATTAAAAGAGCAGATTAAGCAGGTGGGAATAAATGGACAATTAGTTTTAGCCGGGAAGAAAAAACACCAGGAATTATTGGAGATGATGGGACGTACCAAAGTCTTTTTACACACTTCTTCCTATGAAGGATTTGGTGCTGTTTGTATTGAAGCGCTTTATGCGGGCGCGCATGTAATCAGTTTCACACAACCTGTTTCAGCATGGATCCGGCACTGGCATGTGGTAAAAGATGAAGAAGAAATGTGCAAGAAAGCGATTGAATTGCTGCAGGATCCGGAAACTTCCTATTCCACATCAGCGCCGTTTCTCATGAGTGATACTGTAAGGAAAATTATCGGTCTTTATCAAAATCAAGAGCTCAATTAAGGCCCCACGCGAAGTCGCCAAAAAAGCAAAGTTCGCAAATATATTTTGCCATCTTAGCGTTCCTTTGCCTCTTTGCGTGAGGTAAAAATTACTTTGCAAAGACGTTAATTTGATAATAAGCCGAAAGCTCCATTGAGAACAAAATCGGGAGTATATCTCGTGAGACAACGATTATCACCATAAATACAGGTTTCTCGCATACAGTTGCCGCATTCGAGATCGGAAGAATCCAGGAGAACAGAATTTTCTCCGAGAGGACGCGACCAATCGCTACGCGTTGATCCAAACATGACAAGTACGGGAATACCGGAAACCCACGCCATATGCATTAACCCCGAGTCTTCAGAAATTACAATAGAAGCTTTTTGGATGATTGCAAATGCTTCAATTGAATTTGTTTGTCCAACCAGGTTGATCAAATGCTCACCGATTTTATCTTTCAAAAATTTTGCTTTCTCTCCTATCTGGTTAGTACCGAGGATGAGGAATTGAATTGCATTGTCCTTTTGCAACCATAATTCTGCAAGTCGCACATAATTATCCAGTGGCCAGTTACGGGTTTCAAAGGCCCCGGCAGGATTTAGAATAATCAGCTGTTTTAATTTGTCCCACCCGGCATTTAGCAAAATATTTTCCGACTCATCTTTTTTTAATTTTAAGTTCGAATCAATTTTTACTTCGTCAATTCCAGCTGCCTCTATCGTCAAACGGGTACGCTCACCTGCAGAAATTGGTGAAAAACGATCAAATTCCGACCAGGATTTGGTTGCCAAAGACTTTCTAACAAATCTGCTCACTTTATTATTCTGCAGATCAAGAACCATATCGTACCGGTTCATCAATAATTCGGGCAACCTGAACAGGGCTTCAGCCAATTGCAATTTTTCACTCCTCCCACCGCCCAGGGCATATACTTTGTGAAACAATTCGAGATTTTGAGGTATTTCCGAAACTTCTTTTCTAGTAAGGAAATCAATTTGGGTTGCAACCGGCATTTTCGTTCTGAGGTCCTGCAAATATGGGAGGGTAATAACGGTATCCCCCATTGCCTGAAGGCGAATGGCCAATATCCTGGAAGGCGGCGTTTCATTTACCCATTTTTTTGCAGCAATCTCCATTAGTTAATTTTTCTTGAAATTCACTAGTCTCACGAAACATTTCAGCAACTTTTTGGGTCATTTAACCGAATTGTAGTTTAAACCTTTCTTCAACCCAAACGTAATTTTATAAATTAGTGACCATTCAAATGTCCGGCAAATCAAATCAGGATCCCAGGATCATTTCATCTCAAAATGCAAACTTCTACGATGAAATCGCGGATCATTATGATTTGCTCATGAGTAACCAGGACAGGAATGCGAAGACAAGGGTCAAAGTTGCAGCAAAATTCACTCAAATTGTACAGTCAGGCTCCATAATGGATTTTGGTGGCGGTACGGGACTTGATTTACCATGGCTGAGTAAACAGAACTATCAAATCTATTTCTGTGAACCCAGTTTGGGCATGCGACAAAAAGCAATCGACCTCAACCAAAATAAAATCCGCAACCCGAATATCAATTTTTTAATGGGCAGTAATATAGATTTTGCTAATTGGCCCGGAAATAGTCCTTTCCCTCATTCTCTTGATGGGATTCTGACAAATTTCGCAGTGCTCAACAATATCCCAAATCTGCCATTGCTTTTTCAATCCTTTTCGCTTGTATTAAAACCTGGCGGAAATTTAATTGCCTGCATTCTTGATAATCGAATCTGGTCCATTTTGCGTCATTATCCATTTCAATTCCTGAAATCATTGATTGCTGGTAAAACAATTTCAACTGTTATTCATTACAAAGAATATGAGCAAATGGTTTATATCCATACCATGAAGCAAATTCGAAAGGCATCAGAACTTTATT
>PSRI01000153.1 GCA_003175935.1 Bacteroidota bacterium | reverse complement strand
CAGTCACTGGAATTAATTTTCTGCCTGCCGGTCTGAAATACCAGGAAGTTACCGTTAAAATTAATAGTAGTACAGGTGGAAATGTTTCTTTGAATGTGTGTCCGAGTGTTATATGCGAAAACAATGCTCCTGACATTGCAAAGAAAAATCCAGCATAAGCCCATTCTTTTAATAATGGGGATCTTGGAATAAGGATGGCAATTACTCCCAGGATCTTCCAGATGCCGAGTATATTTAGGAAATAGTCAGGATAACCCATTTGCAAAACAAATTCATACTTTCCTTTCACTTTTAAAATCTGTACCAATCCTGTAGAGAACATTCCTAATGAAAGCCAAAGCGTGGCGATCCAGTAAATAATTTTGTTTCTTTTTTCGGCAGAAGTCGTTGTTGTTTTCATTTTAAAAAATTTGGTTGAATAAGTTTGATAATTGCGCTACACAATTGCGAACAGACTTATTCATCATCCAATCCTTTCCCTTTTAAAATATGCTTAATATATTTTTCAACCCTGGATTCACGGGTTTTGGATTGTTTGGGCTGAGAAAAATGAAAAATATAAGCTTTTTGTCTCCCCGGAGTTAATTCATAAAACGCGTTTTTAAGCGCAGGCATTTTATCCAGTTTAGCCTGAAATTCTTCCGGTATTTCAAACTCTGCAGTTTTCTTAAGTGTTACTTTTTTACCAGCTTTTTCAACATCAATGGCTTGTTTGATATATGATTTGAGAGCTGGTTCCAACTTTGTTATTTCGCTCAGTTTTGTGAAACGAATTTGTCGGGCCGACTGCACATTGGGGGTCTGTTGAATGAGAATCTTTTTTGGATCTTTTAGAAGTGCTCCCTTGAAAAAAAGGTAAGCGCAATAATCCTTGAATCCATGTATCAGTACAATATTTTTCTTATTTAGGGAGTAGCAGGGGCAACCCCATTTTAATTCCTCAGTAAGACCACTATCCAGGGCAATCATTCTCATCTTTTCATATTCTGGTCCCCACTTTTTCGCTTTATTGAAAAAGAAATCAACTTTTGGATTCATGATACTTGTTGCCATAAAATGCTATTTTAGTTTGCTTAGAATTTCCTGTATTCGGTTATGGGCCATGTTTAGTCCGGCCGCAAAAGGCATTTTTAATAACTGATCCCTTTGTTCTATTGTTTCATAGATCACATGCATTCTGAGGCGGCTGGTATCATTGGAAAGTGGTTCGAATTCATACACTTCAAGCTGCACGCCAAAGGGAGTATTTTCCATTTCGAATGTCCTGGTAATTTTTTTATCAGGAACTAATTCGTGAATCACGCCGTTAGCGCGAAATACTACTTTGCCATTTTCATCTTTTTTTTCCAGCTGATAACCCCCATGTTTTTTTGTTTCGAGTTTCAGCACTTTGGACCCCATCCATTGTTCTAAGATTTCCGGATCCACATGTGCCCTGAAAAGCAAATCGACCGGCAAATCAAATTCACGGGTTATGTGCAGGTCGTGCTTACTATTTTCGGCATCCACTTTTGTTTTGCGTTCCATAAACTTCTATTTTTTGGGTTTGTATTTCTTCATGATGTTTTCAAGTTTATTAAATCTATCATCCCAGAGCTTACGAAATGGTTCGATAAAGTCGGCAACTTCTTTCATGTTTTTTGCATTGATGTGATAATAAATTTCCCTGCCGGTCTGAGTTTGTTCCAGCAATTCGCATTCCGTCAGTATTTGAAGATGTTTGGACACGGTGGGCCTCGCTGTGTCAAAGTTCGAAGCAATGGCTCCTGCTGTCATGGATTGCGTGGCAACCAGCAGGAGGATGGCCCTCCTCGTAGGATCGGCAATGGCCTGGAAAACGTCTCTTCGCAAATTCATTGTGTAGCTATTTGACTACAAATATATATGTAGTTATTTAACTACGCAAATTTTTTTTGGTTTCACGCCAGGGTGCTAAGAAACGCAAAGACGCAACAAGCTCTTAAGTGATTGAATAACTGTTTGGCGGATAATGCGGAGATCGGTCCAAATGCTGAGGTTGCGGATATAAAAAGCATCCCATTGATACCTCCTGAAAATGCTTTCGAAATCGCTTGTGGGGCCGTGATACCCTTTTATCTGGGCCATACCCGTAATGCCAGGTTTAACGAGGTTTCTGAATTTATAGCCGGGAATCACAGAAGCAAAATGGTTGCAGTCGGAATACATATGCGGCCGGGGGCCAACCAGGCTCATCGAACCATTTAAGACATTTAGAATTTGTGGAAGCTCGTCGAGATTGGTTTTTCTCAAAAATTTACCAATTGCCGTTATGCGTGCATCATTCTCTCTGGCCTGGATTTTGTCGGAATCCTCGTTTATTACCATAGTACGAAATTTGTAACAGTAAAAACTTTTCCCGACTAATCCAATTCGCTTCTGACGGAAAAATATTGGTGCTCCTGAACTAATAAATATGGCTAATGAAATGATGGGAATAAGCCAGCTCAGCACTAAAACCGTAAGTGCAAAGGATATGACGATGTCCAGGGTTCTTTTATATATAAAATACCCAGTCTTGTTATCGATGAAATTCCTAAGCCTGCCTGAATTGTGAAGAACTGAATCGATATGACTGTGCTCTTCTTTTATTATTTGATTTAAATTAGGTCTTGACATATTGTTTAATCCCCGGAACCTTCGAATTAGCAGGCAACCTTTTGTGTTAATTAATAGTATTACCATAAGCAACATACGATAGGGTAAAACAAAGAGTTGCCCTTACATAATGGATTTAGAAGCGACCCAACCTTGAAACCGGAAATTAAATATGAAAGGATTGTTAGACAAAAGCATATTAAAAGTCCTGGTCTACTTTGACATGTTTCAATATCCTGTTTCGATCGACGAAATACGATTTTTCATTGATCAGAAGGCTGGTGAAGATGAAATTGCTGATGCATTGAAACATATGATCCTCGACCAGCGGGTTTATCGCATCGATAAATTTTATACTCTCCGTAACAATTTCAAGCTAATTGAAAGAAGGATCAAAGGAAATATTTACGCAGGCAATCTGCTCAAAAAAGCATATGCCATAGCAGCCTTTCTTTATAAATTCCCTTATGTACGTGGAATCGGTATCTCGGGATCATTGTCGAAAAATTTCGCTGATGAAGACGCAGATATTGATTTTTTTGTAATCACAAAGAAGAATCGTCTTTGGCTGGCAAGAACTGCGATGCACATGTTCAAAAAGCTCACTTTCCTGGTAGGCAAGCAGGACTGGTTTTGTATGAATTATTATGTGGATGAAGATGCCCTGCTAATTGAGGAAAGAAATATGTTCACGGCAATGGAACTTATTACTTTGCTTCCCGCGTGTGGTAATGGGGTTATGGGAAGATTCTTCGATGTCAACGAATGGGCCAGGGATTATTATCCCCGTTACGAAGAATTGAATCATTCGTCCAAACGACTTACTCACGATGTGTGGTACAAAAGAATGATTGAGTGGTTGTTGAATAATAAACTCGGTGATAGTTTAGATAATTATTTCCTGAGACTTACATCCCGCAGGTGGAAGAAAAAAGAAGAAAATTTCAAACTAAACGTAAAGGGCAACCGAATGGGATTACGAACAGGCAAGCATTATGCAAAACCCAATCCCAGGTTTTTCCAGGAAAAAATATTGATGCTCTATCAAAGCAAACTCAATGATTATGATATCACTGAGGCCATGGCTGCTTCCTGATCCACTATTTTTTTTGAAAAGAAATAATGTAATAATCCCCAATGGATTTCCAGGGCCATTTTGATTTTAAACGAGATTCTTTTTTTACCAGATATCCAAACAGCCTTGAATGCTTTTCGGCAAAATTTTCGATGTAGGAGGGTGGAACTAAACTGCAGAGTCCTTCAATTGAAACCATTTCATAGGCCGGGCCCATTAATTTTTTTATTTCAGACGGATCATAATACCAACACCTGAAATACTGTCCTTCGATATGTGCGCTGGTACCATGCTTACTGAAAAATCTTCTGAACGCTGTTTTAAATTTGCCCCTGAACAGTAACATGGTTTCCCACAAACAAAATTTGGGAAGAATTACCAACGTAACAAATCCGCCAGGTTTCAATAATTTGTCAAATCCTGAAATCACTTTTCCCAATTCATTCGTACAATTGAGTCCTGCAAAATTTGAGAAGATAAGATCATATGGTCCGCGTGCTTCGAGAGAATCCAATCTTGTATAGGAACAAATTTCCTGGGAGATATTATTTTCTAATCCTTTTATTTTTTTTCTCAGGATATCCTGCATTCCCTGGGAAATATCAGTTGCATGAACATGGTGACCATTCTCTGCAAAATATATAGCATCTTCGCCCGTCCCTGCATTGAGTTCTAAAATTTGGCTTTGCGTTTGGAGATATTGATTGACGTGATTTCTTACTCTTTCTCTTTTGTATCTGATTATTGTGTTTGTTCCATAAATATTATCGAAAACGGGGGCCTGTTTTGTGAAGGCTGATTCAGCTTCTTTCTCATTGATATCACTAAAGGGTGCATTCATATTTGGGCCTGTTTTTCGAGGGATTGCAATTTAAACTTTGCAAATATGCTCGCGGGAAAATAATAAATCAACGAGGCGGCCTTCCTGAATTTGTGAAGGGAAAATGATTGTGGTTGGGTAAATATTTTTCTCAGACTCGCAATAGCCAAATGCTTGCGATAAGATTTATGCACGTAACGATGCAGTTGTTTGTAAAATGCAGGCTGATAAGTATTGCGAAACATCAGCACCAATTCATCTGAATCGGTCCAGTTTGCTTTATCTGAAAGTTGCGATTTTACTTTATCATAGAAAACAGTCCCTGGTAATGGATAAGAAACAGATATTCCGATTTCGTATGGGAGCAATTCATTAATCATATTGATCGTCTTGGTGATGTCTTCTTTAGTTTCACCTAAATAACCGAACTGAATGAAGAATGAAGGATGAACCTGATGTTTTTTGAGAAGATGGGTTGCCTGATGGATTTGTTCAATAGTTGTTCCCTTATCCATGGCATCGAGAATTTTTTGTGAGCCACTTTCGGCTCCCATCCAAACATTTTCGCATCCTGCTTTTGCCAGTGCTTTCACATAATTTTCCTGTACCAGCAAATCTGCTCTCGCCTGAATTTTAAATCTGAATTTGATATTTCTTTTTTCAATTTCTTCTGCAAATTCCTGCACCCATCCTGGTTTCAATCCGAATATATCGTCGCAAAACCAAACATGGTCAAACTGGTATTTTTCTTTGAGGAATGCCAGTTCTTCTGCCACATTTTTCGGAGAACGCGAATTGTATCTGTTTCCATAAATCGGCTTGGCGCACCAGTTGCATTTAAATGGACAACCCCTTGTTGTGCTCATATTGATAGAAAAATATCCGGCATGCCTTAACCAGGAGCTTTTATATGGGTTCATGTCGATTAAATCCCAGGCAGGAAATGGTATTGCGTCAAGATCTCGAATCACCTGTCTCCTCGGCGTTTTAATAATATTTTCATTTTCTCTGTAAACGATACCCAGAATTTTAGAGTAATCGTTTTCAGCTGTTTCAAACTGATTAACCAGCTCCAGTAAAGTGTGCTCTGCTTCTCCAAGCAAAACAAAATCGGCACCATGGTTCAGGTATTCTTCATAATGGTCAGTGGAATCAGAACTTGAAATAATTACCTTGCATCCTCTCTCTTTAGCCAGCTCACTCATGCGAAAGGCTGCCTCCCGCATATTTGTAAGGCACATTTTTGTGAGATAGTTGAACCCATCATCATAAATCACAAAAAAATCAGGCTTGTGTTTTTCAAGTTCGGGAATAACTTCATCTGCACTCATTGAAAACATGGTATCGAAGACCGAAACCTCAAATCCTTTTTCTCTCATTAAAGAAGCGGCATATAGAGTACCGAGCGGGGCATATGGCTGGCCGAGCTGCCATTGTTTGGGATCAAAGCGCAAAAAATATGAGTGTGAAAAGACTATCTTCTTCATCATTTCCGTATTTGGACTATTTCATATTACGGATTTAGCCTGCTTCGGGTTGTTTTCCATTCGTAATCACTTGTTCAACCTGTAAATTTTATAACCATATTTACAGCCGGTTAAGCTATAGTTTTTATTAGTGAATTCGTCTATAAAATTTCTTAAATCGTCCGAAACTTCAACTGTATAGCTAGAGAATCCCGGCACAAGGATCATACCGGGTTTAGTTTTGTTGATATCATTAATAAAATGCTGCTTGGCCTTTTGCGTTTGTGTAACGTTAAAATAAATGCTTGGAGCAATTCTTTCTGAATATGCCTGCACAATAGCTCCATATCCTGCAACAAGAACTTTTTCGGTGGTATCAGTATTTGCCTTTATCCAAAGTCCTAACTGTTTTTTTGCCAGATCATCTGCTGAACTATAAGGAGGCGTGCAATTCTGTTCGGATTTATCAGCAGGCGCCCGAAAGATCTTTTTAAAACTCACAAAGGGTTCCAGAAGTTTTGGGAAGAAGATAATGCAAACCGCAATCGCAATTTTCTTTGGTGAGAGACCAAAAATTTCTACAAGGGGAATAATACTCACGGCAGTCATGACAGAAAGCGATGGCAATAAATTTTTGAAATGCGGTCGTGCATAAATTCCAATGATATTGAGTCCAATAAATTCACACAATAACCAGACTACAAAAAAATCCCATTTCTTTCTGATAAATAGATATGCTACAACCCCGGGGAGAAACAAAATCATTTCCGAATAGAATAATCCGTTCGAAAGATTTTCTAATCGCCATAAGAAAGAATGATCGGTCGCACTTCCTTTTCCAAAATTTTCAATGAAAGCAAATTGTATAAAATCTGAAGGGTGAATGCCTGCAAAAATGGCAAGTATCATCAGGAGAAAGACGCCGAAAATTAATCCGCCTAAAAATTTCATGGAAGCCTGGCGATCCTTGTTCACAAACCTGAAAATGAAAATGGCACCTATACCGAAGGATGCAGATATCCGAAACCCTAGTGAAAGGGACGCCCATAGTCCGGCTACAAACGGTGCATAAGCTTTTGTGGAAGAAGTGAAAACCCTAATGGAAATGATCAAAAAAGTGATGGAATAAGTTTCGGTTAAGGAAACCAGTTTACCATCTGTGCTCCGCCACATCAGAGAAAGCCCGTATATCAGTGCGGTAAGTACAGCTGTACTGTGGCTCCATTTGCTCTTAACTATTAGAAATAAGTAATAGATTCCAATTGATTGTATAACGGTCCCCAGTACCCGTGGAAACCAGTAGTTCACACCAAACAGCCGGTCACTAATACCAAATACTGCAAAGATCAGAGGTGATTTATTGTCAACCCCACCGGTGTACGGCGTCATTCCATGTCTGAACCAGTTTCTGCCAATATAATGCCACATGGCTTCATCGAAAGAAAGCGCAAATCCGTCGGTGAGAAGTGAAATGAATAATTGAACGAGGGTAAGTAAGAGAATGATTTGAATGGGTTTCCATTCTAAATTTTTATTGATGGAAGTCATTACTTTAAAGATAATGTATTAGAAGCCTTCACGCAAAGTCGCGAGGTTTCGCAAAGACGCAAAACCTTCCTGCCTGCCGGCCTTGCTTCGCTCACGCTTCACGAAGGCGAGCAGGCAGGCAACCTTCAACCTTCAACTTTCAACCTTCAACTTTCAACCTATTGGATTCATGCCTGGTGGAAGATTCAAATAGCAAACACATTTCCTGCAGGTTTCATTTTCATCCATGTCGAGATGCTTACGCCATGAAATGGATTTATCACTATTTAGAATGTGCTCGAGGGATTCGCTATGAATATTGCCCATGGCCTCATGGAAAAAGCAGGGCCTCACGGTTCCATCAGCTTCTATAACCGTTGATACCCATGGTGCATTGCATTTTTTGAAAGGAAAATCATTGAGACCATAAAATGCTCCATAGTAATCGTGGATATTTTGAAGCTTCAAGGCTGATTCTGCAATAAAATTATTTGAACCATTCTTGTATTTCAGAATAATTTCATCAATGATTTTCTGAAGTTCAGGCAATTCATCCTGCATGATTAATATTTCATGCTGTCGGGGTTCAGCCCAAAGAACTTCGCGATTGAAAGCATGACTACTAACGTCTGCAGGCAAAAAACTCACCTGATCAAGACCCATCTCTTGCGCGGTCTCAATTAATTTTGGCCACACTTTATAGTTAAGTCGGTGTATGACTGAACGACCGGTGACTTTATAATTGGGATCAATTTCCTTTAACGCTTTTACACCGTCCCGCAATTTGGCAAATGCATTTGGAATATTCCGGATGCGATCATGTGTTTCAGGATCTCCATCCAGGGAAATGATAACATCGTGCACCCAGGAATAAATTCTATCTGCGTTCCTGGCTAGTGTAACTCCTGTTGATAATAAAGTGACCTCTATTTTTTCTCTTTTAAGAATCTCACAGAACTTAAAAAAATTGGGATTTAACAATGCCTCGCCTCCTGACATTACCACCTGGACTGTTCCCAGTTTTTTCAGCGTGACAAGCACATTTTGGATATCCTCTTCCGTTAGTTGTTTAAGATTTCTGTTTCCTTTCCAGATATCGCACATTACGCACTGGCAATTGCAGGCGCTATGAGGCATCAGAATGGCAATAGGTAAGGTGCGAATAGTATGCGAACGTAAAGTTCGGTACCGTTGAAATGTTTTATATAAAGGCTGACTAAGCATTTACCTCTGATTTAATTCTGATCCATGGGAAAACCTGGTTCGCACCCCAAATTTTTTCCCAGGGCCTGGACGGCTTTTTGAGAATAACATAACTGTAGGGTGAAAGTTCTTCGTATTTATGGTGAAAATAATGATGCGTCATTTCGGGCACACCCATGGACTTATAATAATGAGCCGTTCTTTCTTTTGCAAGATTGGCGCCTTCTCCTTCGTAAAAAAAACTATCGATGATATGAATTTCTCCCCCAGGCACCAGCATCGACTGCGACTGGTCAATCACTTTGCTTAAGGATGGAAAATACTGAATAGAAGCAGCGAACAAAATGATGTCGAATTTCTTTGCCATCAAACATTCACTCTGCAAATCAGCCATATAAAACCGAAGATTAGAATCATTTTCAAAAACTCTTTTCGCCTGCTCAATTTCGGTGCGATTCACATCGATACCTGTTACATCCGTACCAAGCATTGTAGAAATCTGATTGCAAAGCCAACCATTTCCGCAACCCACTTCAAGGATGGATACCGGAGTGCGGTATTTTTGAAGATATCGGATAAAACTTTTGCATGAATTATTCCGTGATCTCCATTCTTCAAAATGCGGATGGTGCCGATCAACATAAGGAAGTTTTTTCAGCGATTCATCAGAATAAAGTCTTTGTTCTTTTTCCCTGACTTTAATATATAAACGCTCAAATTCTCCCTGGAATTTTCTGGAAGATTTGTCTTCCAGCGGTGACAAGTGTAGCGTTACGGATTTCATGAGGCTTTGAAAAATTGAAATACAAAATTTTTTTCCAGTAGATTTTGCCTTCTTTCCAGGCATTCAAAACGAAACCCTTTGATCTTTGCCATGTGAAGAATCATGTCGATATCACAACCATCGCAGAGTACCATTAATATTATTGAGTCTGGCCGACAAAATTTTCCCACTTCGCCAAAAAAGTTTTGAAAATATTCACCATTTTCTCCGCAACACCAGGCATACTCCGCGGAATTAGCGGGATTTCTTTTATAATAGGGAGGGTTGATTGCGATTACATCAAATTCCTGGGGTGGAACACTTGCAAATAAATCAGAACGGATCACCGTAAAATTTACATTATTGCATTCCCGATTTTTTCTGAGACATTGAATCGCCTCGGGATTAATATCAGTAGCTGTAACATTTGCCCCCAACTTAGTGGCAACAATGGAAATGAGTCCTGTTCCAGCTCCGAGTTCCAAAAAATTTCGATCCTGTAAATCGAGTCTCTTTATTTGATTCAATAGAATTTTTGTGCTGAAGAAAAAACCGGGATGGAAAACACCTGGATACACTGCTACCTGAATTCCTTTATAAGAATACGTTCTGGGCCTTGCCAGGTATCGAACAAGCATTGGCTTGTAAGTATTCGACACAAAATATTTAAGCACAGCTTTCATTAAATCATATTAGAAACCTTCGAGCTCAGGCTGACGATACTTCCAAAGGATCTGCAGGGCCTTGAGTTCATAAGGCTTTCGATAAATTCCGGTTTTATAGCGCAGCGTCGCCAGCGCATGTATGATCCTTCTCTTGCTTAGGGTTAAGCGTGTATCCGATACTGTTGGGTAATAGCCATTCAATACCGTTTCAAAGTCCTTGATCTTATCAATCATTTCGGGCGTAAGCCAGGGTGTTAAGGGATTTTTTCTGAGGTCGAATTTTTCCCAGTGTGGACTTATCCAATCCTCAAGCTTCTCGGGAAATCTGAAGCCTGATTCTAAAACTTTATTGTACATCTCAGAGCCTTCAGTTGGTACCGGGCTGTAAACATAGATTACAATTTCAGTCCTGGGGTTGATGTTTTTTATCTCTTTAATGAAAGCTATATCGCTATCAATTTGTTTCATTACCTGTTCAGGAGTATCTGCGGGAGTTCCCAATACAAAAGAATATTCAGGAATGATATCAAATTTCGCCATGCGGGCCGCAAAAGATCTGATTTCCTGGCTGCTTTGAGTGCCGCCCTTGTCCATTTTTTTCAGGATCTCATCATTGCCAGTCTCTGCACCAAAGAAAATCATTTTGCAACCAGATTCTCTCATTAACGCGAGTGATTCATCTGAGTATCTGTCAATTGTATCAATTCTTCCTTCTCCCCACCAAACCATTTTTTCTTTCTTAATGAGTTTGGAAAATTCAACCGTTCTTTTCTCTGATACAAAAAAATTATTGTCGTGAAATTCGATGGCATTGCCACCAAACTGGTCCTTTAGAAATTTGATGTCTTTGTAAATATTTGCAGCAGACTTTCCCTTCCATCTTGCATTGTAAATAGGTACAACGGCACAAAAAGAACACTTGAACGGACAACCGAAACTGGAATGATAGGCGATCGTTCTGGTTCCGAGATAAGTCTTTCCCAAATATTGCTTTATTGGATACAATTCATTCAATTGTTCATAGGGGAGCGGCGCCAATTCATCCTGATCATATATTTCATCCTTCCTGGTGCGTATAATTTCGCTGTCTTTATAATAGATCAGATTCGATATGGAGTCTATGGGCAAATTATTTTCAAGGGCATTCAACAATTGAGGGAAGCATTTGTCGCCGGGGCCATTTATCACATAATCCACATATCCCGAAGTGAGTACAACCCTGGATTGATTTGATGGAAAATACCCGCCCCAAATAATAGTGACACCGGGAAATTGTTCACGGGTTTGTTTAGAATATGGTATGGCTTGCTTCAACTGGGGCCCGGGCATTGTGGTTACCCCGAAGTATTTGAATTCGCCGGTTTCAAGATAATTTTTTATTTTTTGCCATGGATCCGTTTCCCTGTTACCATCAACAATAACCCATGAATACAAACCATCAATCGAAGCGGCGATGTTAAGTATGGAGTTGGGAATCCTGGCCTTTGATGCTGCACTACGTGGGTTAAAAAGAAGGACTTTATTCATCAACGATTTTTAAATAAACTAGCCAATTAATTACACAAATTTTGATGGTTCAGTATCTTTAATTTTAACTGACTACTAAATTACGTTAATATCAGCCAAAAGGATGCCTTGCAAAACAATGTGAAATACCCACGTATTTTTTCGTGGGCACTTATTGCCATTTATTTTTTCTCCATAGGGTTTGTCTCTCTTCATTCGTACAAAAAACCCGAATATAATTGGGATATGCTGCCTTATATGGCACTGGTTCTACAGAAAGATTTTAAAAACATTAACACTATCCATATTCAGACTTTCGAAGAACTCAGGCGAAATGTGCCCCAAAAGAATTATGGTCTGCTCACTGATACCTCGAATCCGTACAGAAAGAAAATGTTTACAAATGCAGAAGAATTTTATGCGCAGCTTCCTTATTATTCAATCAAGCCCCTCTATGTAGAAGCAGTGGATTTGTTTTACAGAATGGGAATTTCTTTGCCGCGAGCAACGGTTCTGCCTTCTGTATTGTCGTATTTTTTACTCGGTTGTATTTTATTGCTGTGGGTTTCGTCTTTTCTTCGATTGCCCTATGCAGTTATGAGTTGTTTGTTGTTTATGCTGAGCTCGCCTTTTTTTACTGCAGGCGCATTGTCGAGTCCGGATGGAATGTCGGCCGTATTTTTACTTGCAGCATTTTATTTTATGCTCAAAAGACCTATGATTTTACCTGTATTTATTTTCTTATTGCTGGCAGTTTGGACTCGTTTGGATAATGTCATCACTGCCGGACTATTTGTGATACTTTGGAATGTGGATTGGAAAAAATCTGACAAAAATAAACTGCTAATCTCAGCTGGAATGCTGCTGGTATTTGCTATTTCTTATTTTGTCATTAATTCTTTTGCTGCGGACCTTGGTGGAAAAGTTGAATTATATAATCGGTTTTACAGGTTTCCGAATATGGTTTCGGATGATGAGAAGGGATTTTCATTAAGTACTTATATTGGAGTATTGTATTCGAGGGGAATCTCGGGCATATACAATTCGAATATTATTCTTGCGTTTTTGTTTTCGTTTTTAGTCCTTGCCAGGTCGGGAAGAATAAATTTTAGAAATCCGGAGCGGAATCAACTGTTTGTCCTGGCCTTCATTCTCATTTTTATTGTGAGATATTTAATGTACCCGGAAATTTCCGATCGCTTTTACCTGGCCTTTTATCTCGCTATATATGTAATATTTCTTGGGAAATATTTCAGTAGACCTCAATCTACTTTAGGATAATTTTCGCCAAACTTTTTTAACTGCAGGTAGTGTAGAAAATGAATGTGGGCCAGTTGAGTGGGTTTGGGAGCCATATTAACCGTTTGCAGAATTTTCCCCCACAATAACATATGGCTTCCGAGGTTTAGTTTGCGTGTGATTTCTATTTCCCTGTAATTTTCGATCCATTCGGGTATATAAAATCCAAATTTACTGGTGAGATTTACCTGGAAAGGCAGTTGCTGTACCGGAGGTGGATTGGTACCATGGTGTTTGCCTAGGTCGTAAATAATTTTTTTGTGTTCGAAAGAAATATCCGACACAACAACTTTGGCAGATTGCAGCATTTTCTCGAGAGCGATATTGGAATGTCGCAATCCAAACACGTGATATCCTGCACCAACTTCCCCGAGTAGATCCATGGGAAAAATATTATAGTAGTGGTCTTGCTTAAAGGATACCAGTTTTACTTTCCTGGGGTAACTAAAAGCACCAACCAGGGATTTATATTTATTTTTCGAAGGTTGCCTGCTCACAAAATATCGCCTATACAGCCCCGTTCGAAACAACCAGTTTTTTTGGAAGATGTTGGTGCGATTAATTTCAAAAAGGTATAATGTGCCTTCGGGCTCATCGAAAGAATCAAAATAGGAGCCAAACATCACAGCTTCTGTGAAAGTTGAATTTTTACTTTTATAACGGATTTTAAATTCCTGGTTTTTCCCGATTTGAATCTTATTACACAAGAATACGCCTATCACCATTGGCTCAAGTGACAATAACCAGTGTGATCCTGAGATATTAATTGATTGACGATTTGTTTCAAGAAAAACAGTTTCCCAAATTTCTTCACCCACTTTTATGGTGATATATTCTTGCACTTCCGGTTCACCGGGAAATATTTTACGGATTGCATTTTTCATTTCCTTAGGAGATGTAGCAGTTTAAAAGGTGAATCGGATATGATCTCTGTTGATATAATTTTGAA
>PSRI01000178.1 GCA_003175935.1 Bacteroidota bacterium | reverse complement strand
ATGGTCGCTTTGCTTATTGGATTGACAGTCGCTACTTTTTGGCAAACATTTATTAATTTTTAAAATCATTAACGTTAATGGAGGGGGAAAGTGCGATGACTTAAATAAGTTATCGCACTTTTCTTATTCAAACAACGATCACTTGATCGTGTCAAGATCAATGGTGAAAACCATTGTCGTATTTCGTGTCGTGTGGTATTGGCCCATCCAAGGAATCCATATATGAGACGGCTTGTTTAAGATCCATTAAGAACAAGTAAGCCAAGTCCATGGAAAATCCATTTCGAACGACAACGCGCATAATTGTTACGTTTTCCATGTCAGGAGGTAAAGGATAGGCCGGCACTTGCCAGCCAAAAGTGCGCAATTGCCGAGACAAATCATAAAGATTCCAGTTTGTTGTGTATCCTTCTTTCAGCCGCCATGATAATACCGGAATGTCGGAACCTTCTGTATATAGCTCAAAATGCCCCATGCCGGCAATCTCCTTGCTAAGAAATTGCGCCACTGCTTGAGAAGCCTTTTGCACCTCATAGTAGCCGTCTTTACCTAAGCGGAGAAAGTTATAGTATTGCAAAAGCACTTGTGCGCCAGGCCGGGAGAAATTTAAGGCAAATGTCGGCATGTTTCCACCCAAATAGGACACTTGAAAGATAAGATCCTCAGGGAGATCTTCAGGCTCACGCCAAACGACCCATCCAATACCCGGGTAAACTAATCCATATTTATGTCCGGAAACATTAATGGATTTCACCCTCGGCAACCGAAAATCCCAGACTAAATCTGGTTGAAGAAAGGGGGCAATAAACCCTCCTGAAGCAGCGTCTACATGGATCGGAATATTAAGCCCTGATCTTGCCTGAAGCTCGTCCAAGGCTTTCGCAATTGCGGCGATAGGTTCATAAAGTCCTGTATAGGTCACGCCAAGAATCGGTACAACACCGATTGTATTTTCGTCAACGGCAGCAAGTACACCATCGGGATCCAAAGAAGGATGTTCTGGGGTAATGTTCACATAACGTGGTTCCACTTCCCAGTAGTTCGCGAATTTTTCCCATACGACCTGAACAGCGGAACTAAATACGATATTTGGCCGGTCAGTTGGCTTACCCTGTTTCTTGCGCTCGTTTTGCCAACGCCGCTTTAACGCAAGACCTCCAAGCATGCACGCTTCCGATGATCCCGTTGTCGAAACCCCCATCGTTTTAAGTGGTTGGGGTGAATGCCAGAGGTTGGCTAAAATTCGTACACACCGTTCTTCTATTGCCGCTGTCTGCGGGTATTCGTCTTTATCAATTATATTCTTGTTGACTGATTCGGCATATAAACGCTCTGAGGCGGGTTCCATCCAAGTGGTAACGAATGTTGCAAGATTGAGCCGGGCATTGCCATCTAAAGTAATTTCATCGTGGACAATTTGATAGGCAGTTTCCGGTAACATGCCTTGATCACGTATCCGAAAACGTGTTACGACTTCTTCTCCTTTACGAGTAAATAGCGGATTTACAGAAAATTCAAGAGGCAACATCGTTTGCTTGTTGCTTTTGTGCCGATGAGGCATATACGATCAACTCCTTTACGGAAATGAGACTTCCTAAGTTGTTTTGTGAATAAATGCCATGAATTATTCATAACGCAGCGATGAATACCCCATCGTGCAAAGATAATAAACAATGATTACGCAGCTTTAGCAGCTTACAAAAGGAGATTTAAATGGATACACTGATCGAGCTTATCCATTTTTAATTTTGTTAAATCCAAAGGGAGAAGTATCCAAGGCTTTTATTCGAAGCAATGGTACTTCTCCTTTTTATTTTTTATTCTTTGATTTTCAGGAAACCTTCAGCTTATCCTCAAGTCTGTTTCAGCTTGCAGGTGCATTATAAATACATGAATTTATGAGAGAGTAGATTCTACGGAAGGCATGGGTGAATCGATGCCATTTGATAAAGTGACGCTTTTAAGTAAGAGGAGGAATGGAATATGAGTCAACCCATTCAATATTCAATTGTGGTACCTGTATACAACGAGGAAGAAGTAATTCATGAAACCTATCGGCGTTTAAAGGAAGTCATGATTTCAACGGGAGAAGCTTATGAACTTCTCTTTGTGAACGATGGAAGCAGAGATCATACAGCCGAGATCCTTAAAGAATACAGTCAGAAAGATGAGACAGTTATTTTACTGGATTTTTCAAGGAATTTTGGTCATCAGATTGCGATTACTGCTGGAATGGATTATTCAAGAGGTAAGGCAGTTGTCGTGATTGATGCCGACTTGCAAGATCCGCCAGAACTTATATTAGATATGATTGAAAAATGGAAGCAAGGATACGATGTCGTGTATGCCAAACGAACAAAACGAAAAGGAGAAACGGTTTTTAAAAAACAGACCGCCAAGATGTTCTACCGATTTTTAAACTCGATGACGGATATTGATATCCCGCTTGATACAGGAGATTTTCGTTTGTTGGATCGAAGAGTTTGTGATCAAATGAACAACCTGCAGGAAAAAAATCGATTTGTACGAGGGCTAGTGAGTTGGGTTGGTTTTAAACAAATCGCTGTTGAGTATGAACGGGATGAGCGTTTAGCAGGTGAATCCAAATACCCGTTGAAAAAAATGCTCAAGTTATCAATTGATGGGATTACATCTTTTTCCTATAAACCTTTAAAATTAGCGAGCTTTGCCGGTGTGGCCTTTTCAGGTATTGGGTTTATCTATTTGTTAGTTGTCCTGTATTTAAAACTATTTACGAACAGCACCATTACAGGATGGTCATCCCTCATTGTGGCTCAGCTGTTCTTCAGTGGGTTTACCTTATTTATTTTAGGCATGATCGGCGAGTATATTGGGCGGATTTATGACGAATCCAAACATCGTCCGCTTTATATTGTGAGTGATGTTTATCAGAAAATGCCCGAAAAGAAAAGGATGTACAGATGATTAATAAATGGATTTCTTTTATCAAATTTGCTCTTGTCGGAGCAGTAAACACCTCGATTGATTTCATCGTTTATGCACTTCTGTCTTGGTGCAGTGTCAACTACATTTTCGCACAATGTATTTCGTACAGTGCCGGGGTTTTAAACAGCTACATCATGAACCGAAAGTGGACGTTTGAACAAAAAGGAAAAGGAAGTAAGCGTGAATTATTCACTTTTATAAGTGTGAATCTGGTGACTTTGATCATTTCTTCTTTTCTTTTAACTATTTTTTATAAATGGTTAGGTATTTCATTATTAATCAGTAAATTACTCGTCACATCGGTCGGTGTTGGAATTAATTATATTGGTAAAAAACAATTTGTATTTACTAAGTTGAAAGAAAGAAGGATCAGTGTATGAAAATTAAAAAAGCAGTCATTCCAGTAGGAGGGCTGGGAACCCGTTTTTTGCCGGCAACAAAGGCACAGCCGAAAGAAATGCTGCCAATTGTCGACAAACCAGCCATCCAGTATATCGTTGAAGAAGCAGTGGCCTCAGGAATTGAAAGTATTATTTTTATTACCGGACGGAATAAAAAATCGATTGAAGATCATTTTGATAAATCCTTTGAATTAGAACTGATATTAGAAGAAAAACAGAAATTTGATCTGCTAAAAGAAGTACATCACATATCATCCATGGCGAATATTCACTATATCCGGCAAAAAGAACCAAACGGACTTGGTCATGCAGTTTTATGCGCAGAACAGTTTATTGGAGATGAGCCGTTTGCAGTTCTGCTAGGTGATGATCTTATGTTCTCAGAACAGCCTGCGTTAAAACAAATGCTCGAGGCGTATCATCATACGAAGCAATCCGTTATTGGGGTGAAAAAAGAGGCTCATGAAGGTGTGTCAAAATATGGAATTATCGACTCGGGCAGCAGATTTGGAAGGGTTCATTCGGTAAAAGATTTAGTGGAAAAACCCTCTAAGGAAAGGCACCGTCGAATATAGCGATCATGGGACGCTATGTCCTAAATCCCTCCATATTCTCGTATTTAAAAACGATTGAACCTGGCGTTGGAAATGAATTGCAATTAACAGATGCATTGCGGCTCCTATGCAAAAGTGAAAAACTATTTGCATTAGAGCTAGAAGGAAAACGATACGACATTGGCGATAAAGCAGGGTATAAAAAAGCAATGATTGAGGTTGCATTACTGCGTGAAGATTTAAATCAGCCCCTTCTTACCTATCTTGAAAGACTTATAGAAGAGGAACGGATGAAATACTCCGTTCATAGAAAACTGATCTGCAAATCTATTTGATTTGCAGATTGATCAAAAACATTAATACAGGCCGTTCATGCGGCTGCGGATGAAAGGAATAATGTAATGGAGAATACAAATTTATCAAATCAATCAGATACACTACAGACCAGTCAAAGTAAATCTAATACACTAGTTAGAGGACGGCCAGGGGTTCAGCCATGGGAAAGGCCAGCGCTGTTGATTTTATTAGTAATCACAGCTGTGGCCTATATTTGGGGTCTCGGTCAATCGGGCTGGTCCAATTCATTCTACAGTGCAGCTGTTCAAGCAGGAACGAAGAGTTGGAAGGCGTTCTTCTTCGGTTCGATTGATGCATCAAACTTTATTACAGTGGATAAGCCCCCAGCCTCGTTGTGGGTGATGGAGTTGTCGGCTCGAATATTCGGTCTGAATTCCTGGAGCATGCTTGTCCCTGAAGCACTGGAAGGCGTAGCAACCGTTTGGATTCTCTACATCACCATTCGTCGCTGGTTTAGCGCCCGTGCCGCGCTGTTTGCGGGTGCAGTCCTTGCCATGACACCGGTGGCCGCACTAATGTTCCGTTTTAATAACCCTGATGCGCTTTTAGTTCTGTTGCTTACAGCGAGTGCTTATTTCTTTACGCGGGCCCTTGAGGATGGAAAAACAAAGTGGCTTGTTTGGACCTCTGCCCTTATTGGATTTGGCTTTTTGACTAAGATGCTGGCAGCATTTTTCATCATTCCGGTGTTTGTACTGGTCTATCTGTTGTTTGCTCCTGCATCGGTACGCAAACGTATTGTGCAAATGGTAATTAGTGCGATATCTGTCGTGGTGTCGGCAGGTTGGTGGGTGGCGATTGTCCAGATGATACCAGCTGCGAATCGTCCGTATATCGGCAGCTCCCAGAAAAACAGCATTCTTGATCTTATCTTCGGCTACAATGGTTTGGGCCGTCTCACCGGAAATGAGTCCGGTATGAGCGGCGGGAAAGGAATGGGAGCTCCAAGTGGTGACATGGCAAGTCAAGCTTCAAATATGGGAGCTCCTGGTAGTGATATCGCAAGTCATGCCACCAATATGGGAGGACCTGGTGGCGGCATGGGAGGAAATTTCGGTGGCAGCACCGGTTTGTTTCGGCTTTTCAACTCCCAAATGGGTGGCCAGATTTCTTGGCTGATTCCCGCTGCACTCATTCTCTTGGTCGTTGCGGTTTGGCTTGTCCGCCGTAATTGGAAAAGTGATCGTACAGTTCCGGCTCTTGTTTTATGGGCTGGTACGTTTTTCATCACTGGTATTGTATTCAGCTTCGGTCAAGGTACGATTCACTCGTACTACACCGTTGCACTGGCTCCATCAATCGGTGCCATCATAGGTATTGGCGTCGAAGTTCTTTGGCAAAGACGTGAACAATTGGTTGCCCGTATAGGTTTAGCGGGTGCAATTGCAGCCACAGTGGTTTGGTCTTATGTCTTACTCGATCGCACATCAACATGGAACTCTTGGCTACGCTTTGCCATTTTAATAATCGGTGGTTTGGCTGCTATTGCTATCGCGATTGGACCACGACTTGGCCAAAATCTCATGATGGGTGCTGCCGCAGCTGGTTTGGCAGCTAGCTTGGCTGGCCCCTTTGCATACACGATGCAGACAATTGCTTCGCCACATACGGGCTCGATGCCTTCTGCGGGTCCAACAACAAGTGGCGATGGTTTCCCTGGTGACCGATTTGGAGGAGGCCAAATGCTTCCTGGTACCAGTTCAACCAATTCGTCTTCAGGACAATCCGGAAACACTGGCTCTGGCAATTCCAACGGGAATAACTCTATGAATTTCAAACAGGGTGGTTTTGGAGGTGCTGACGAAACACCAGGCAGCGCCATTGTGAAACTGTTGCAACAGAATGCGTCGAAATATACTTGGGTTGCAGCGACGGTAGGTTCACAGTCTTCGGCACCTTACCAGCT
>PSRI01000106.1 GCA_003175935.1 Bacteroidota bacterium | reverse complement strand
ATGACAAATAAGTTAATTAATGGTGATAATGTCGACCTTTCACAGGTGATGATCGCTCAGCAAAAAGCAAATATTACCTTGCAGGCCGCAGTAGAGGTTCGCAACAAAGTCATTGATGCCTATCAAGAAATGATGAGAATGCAAGTTTAATAGAGGATACATATTAATTTAGGTTATTGCTGTCAACAATTCAGACAGATTAACCGGGGGAATAGCATGAACGAAAACATAAAGAAATACGCAAACCAGATGAAGAATTTTTGGCAAAGCCGAACAAAGAAACAAAAAGGAATCTATTTTGGATCACTACTGATCTTCATTGCTGTCATTGCCATTTCGTCCCTTTTTATTTTTAAGACGACATTTGTTCCATTATACAGCAATCTTTCTCCCTCGGAAGCGGGAACGATTAAACAAAGTCTTGATACCAAGGGAGTAAAATCAGAACTTGCTGATGGCGGTACCACAATCAAAGTACCTGATAACGTTGTAGATTCATTGAAGGTTCAGCTTGCTGCGGAAGGTCTTCCGAAAACAGGCAGTATTGATTATTCATTTTTTAGCCAAAATGCCGGGCTTGGAACAACCGACAATGAATTTAACATGATTAAACTTGATGCGATGCAAACAGAACTTGCCAATCTAATTAAAGGCATCGAAGGTGTTCAAGATGCTAAAGTGATGATCAATCTTCCTGAAAAAGGTATTTTTGTTACCGATAAAGGCGAGGCTGCTTCTGCTTCCATCGTGTTAACGGTAAAGCCGGGTTATCAATTTAGTGATACACAGATTAAAGGGCTTTATCAGCTTGTTTCAAAAAGTGTACCGAACCTTCCTTCTGATAATATCGTCATCATGAACCAATATTTTGAGTACTTCGACTCAAATAATAAAAATAATTCGATTGCTTCAACCTATACGACAAATAATGAAGTGAAGAAACAAATAGAAAGAGATATCCAGCAACAAGTTCAAACCATGCTTGGCACATTGATGGGACCAGGTAAAGCAGTCGTTTCCGTTTCCGCTGATATTGATTTTACCCAGGAAAAAACGCAGGAGGACTTAGTTCAACCAGTCGATAAAACCAATATGAAGGGAATTGCCATCAGTGCGGAAAATATTAAAGAAACATTTTCAGGCAGCGGCAATCCTGCAGGAGGTACGCCGCAATCAGCATCAACAACTGATACCGGTTCGAATTATTTAGCCGGAGGCGGTAATTCCAATGGGGATTATCAAAAGACCGATGACAAAGTAAATTATGAAGTTAACCGAATTCACAATCAGATTGTTCAAAGTCCATATAAAATACGAGATTTAGGTATCCAAGTATTAGTGGAACCGCCAAATCCAAGCAATGCAAAATCCCTTCCAAAGTCAACGATCAGTGATATAACAAACATACTAGGGACGATTGTTAGGACGAGTATTGATAAAAGCAGTATTGCAAAACCACTGACGAATCAAGATATTAAAAATAAAATTTTTGTTTCCGTTCAGCCGTTTAATGGTAAAACCAACACCGCAACACAGACGAATGGATCATTGCCATGGTGGGTCTATGTGGTTGGTGGCATTCTACTTGCTGCAGTACTGATTTTATTATTATTATTTTTACGGTCACGAAAGGCAACGAACATGGTTGAGGATATACAGGATGTTCCTCAAGAGGAAATGGTTCATGTTCCAGATGTAAATGAGGAACATGAGAATGAGAGTACCTTACGCAAAAAGCAGTTGGAAAAAATGGCAAAAGAACATCCCGAAGATTTTGCCAAGCTTTTACGAACATGGATTGCTGAAGATTGATAAAGAGGGGGAAAGAACATGGCAAAAAGGGAACAAAAAGGGCTATCCGGCAAACAAAAAGCAGCCGTCCTCCTCATTTCGCTTGGTCCCGATATATCAGCTAATGTGTACAAACACTTAAATGAAGAAGAAATTGAAAAATTAACTTTGGAGATTTCCGGCGTAAAAAAAGTAGATTCATTAACAAAAGAAGAAATTTTGGAAGAGTTTCATAATATTGCGCTTGCCCAAGATTACATTTCCCAAGGTGGGGTAGGGTATGCCAAAACGATTCTTGAAAAAGCACTGGGGCATGATCAAGCGATGACTATTATTAATCGTTTAACATCCTCCCTCCAAGTACGTCCATTTGATTTTGCACGAAAAGCTGATCCGGCACAAATATTAAATTTTATTCAAAATGAGCATCCGCAAACGATTGCCTTGATTCTTTCTTATTTGGATGCAGCACAGGCAGGACAAATACTTTCAGAACTGCCCCAGGACATTCAGGCAGATATTGCTAGAAGGATTGCTGTTATGGATAGTACTTCTCCAGAGATTATTAATGAAGTAGAACAAATTCTCGAAAGAAAGCTTTCTGCTACAGTCACACAGGATTACACCCATACAGGTGGAATTGAGACCGTGGTAGAGGTTTTAAATGGGGTCGACCGTTCGACCGAAAGAACGATTTTGGATGCCCTCGAAATTCAGGATCCAGAACTAGCGGAAGAAATTAAGAAGAGAATGTTTGTATTTGAGGACATCGTAACCCTTGATAGCCGAGCAATCCAGCGGGTTATTCGAGATTGTGAGAACGAAGATTTACTGCTGGCATTAAAGGTATCTAGTGAAGAAGTCAAAGAAATCATCTTCAAGAACATGTCGCAGCGGATGGTCGAGACATTTAAAGATGAAATCGAATATATGGGTCCTGTAAGATTACGTGATGTAGAAGAGGCTCAAACAAGGATCGTTGCTGTCATCCGCCGCTTAGAGGATGCTGGTGAGATCGTGGTAGCTCGTGGTGGAGGAGATGATATTATTGTCTAAAATAATCAAGTCGCATTGGGCGCAATCCATCTATGATGAACAAAAGATCATTTCCATAAAAATTCTGGAATCCATGAAAGAAACTGATTCATTGTCTGAAATGAGTTTCCAAGCTGCTGCTGAGCAAAAAGAAAAAGAACTGTTAAATCAAGCTTATTCCCAAGCGGAAACGATTGCAAAAGAGGCAGAACTTCAAGCGAAGACCATCCGAGATCAAGTAATGCAAGAAAGAATGGCTTGGGAGCAAGAAAAAGTAAGGTTGATTGAAGAGGCAAAGCAAGAGGGATTTATAAAAGGCTTCGATGAGGGGAAAATGCAAGGACATCAGGAATATCACGATCAAATTCTTTTTGCTCAAGAGGTAATTAAAAACGCCAAAAAAGATTATGAGTCACAGGTTGCTCTGGCAGAAAAAACAATCCTTCAAATCGGATTAAGTGCAGCAGAAAAAATTCTTGGGGAGAAGCTTCGTGATAATGAGAATTGGTTCTTAGCCATTGTGAAAAGAGCGATGAAGGAAGCACGTGAATCGCGTGAAGTTCAGATCCATGTTCACCCTTATCACTACGAGTTCTTGCTTTCACGAAAAGACGAATTGGTAGTTTCCTTTCCAAAGGAAACCAGTATCTATATTTATCCCAATGATGAATTATCAGAAACAAGCTGTTTTGTTGAATCTGCAAACGGTCGAATTGATGCTAGTATTGATAGTCAACTGGAGGAATTAAAACGGAAGCTTCTTGAACTGTTGGAGAGTGAATCTTGATGGGCATAGCGAATCTGCTTGAGCATCTTTATGAAATCGATACGTTTAAACGATTTGGACGGGTAAAGCGAGTTGTGGGTTTAATGATCGAATCACAAGGGCCTGAAAGCTCAATTGGTGACGTTTGCTTTATCCACGTGGGGACAACAAAAAAGCGCAAAATTCAAGCTGAAGTTGTTGGCTTTAAGGATGAGGACGTAATCTTAATGCCCTATACATCGATCCAGGATATTTCCCCAGGCAGTTTAGTAGAAGCGACGTTGAAGCCACTGGAAATAAAGATAGGTTCTGGTTTAATCGGTAATGTCATCGATTCGCTTGGACAGCCATTAGACGGATCGCATTTACCAAAGGGGTTAACAAGTGTCCCAACAGACCAAACACCGCCTAATCCGATGCAGCGCCCGCCAATAAAAGAATCCATTGAAGTCGGTGTAAGGGTAATCGATAGTTTGCTTACAGTGGGGAACGGTCAGCGGGTTGGGATTTTTGCAGGCAGTGGCGTTGGAAAAAGCACGCTGCTTGGGATGATTGCCCGAAATACCACGGCAGATTTAAACGTGATTGCTTTAATTGGCGAACGGGGCAGAGAGGTACGTGAGTTCATTGACCGTGATCTCGGGGAAGAAGGCTTAAAACGGTCCATTGTTGTTGTCGCTACATCGGACCAACCGGCGTTAATGAGGATAAAAGGAGCATTTACGGCAACAGCAATTGCCGAATATTTTCGAGATAAAGGCTTAAACGTCATGTTGATGATGGATTCCGTTACACGTGTTGCCATGGCACAGCGCGAGGTAGGGCTTGCGGTTGGAGAACCGCCCACAACGAAAGGATACACGCCATCTGTTTTTGCGATGATGCCAAAACTGCTTGAGCGAACCGGAACAAATAAGTATGGTTCCATCACCGCTTTTTATACGGTTTTGGTTGATGGTGATGATATGAATGAACCAATTGCAGATACAGTAAGAGGAATTCTTGACGGCCATTTTATTTTATCCCGCGAACTGGCAAATAAGGGACAATACCCTGCCATTGATGTCTTAAAAAGCATTAGTCGGGTAATGAATCATATTGTTTCAAAGGATCATGTTAGATCCGCCGAGAGATTGAGGGATTTGCTTAGCACCTATATAACTTCAGAGGATCTGATTAACATTGGTGCCTATAAAAAAGGTTCTTCAAGAGAAATTGATGAAGCGATTCAAATGTACCCAAAAATTATCTCATTTTTAAAGCAAGGTACAGAGGAAAAAGATTCAATGGAAGAAGGGGTCAATCGTTTATTTCAGTTAATAGGAAAAGGTGAGTAGACTGTGGGGTATCAATATAAATTTGACAAGATCCTTCATGTGAAAGAAAAAGAAAAAGGCGATTGCATAGCAGCTTATCATACTTCAGTTCAAAAGTTTGAAGAGGCGGCAGAAAAGCTGTACGAGCTTCTGAAGAAAAAGGAGGATTTAGAATCCTATCAATCACAGAAGCTATCAAGCGGTTTAGCTGTACAGGAAATCCGTCACCATCAACAATTTATCTCTAATTTACAAAACAGTATTGAATACTATCAAAAAATGGTAAGTAACGCTCGTAATCGGATGAATCATGATCAGGAAAAGCTGATTGAAAGCAACGTCGAAGTACAGAAATATGCAAAAATGAAGGAAAAAGACTTTATCCATTATTTAAACGGATTAAAGTTTCAAGAGGCAAAACAAATGGATGATGTCTCGATTCAGGCATTTATGAATCGGGGGAATTGATGGTGGCGAAGATAATAGAAAAAGAGATAGAGGCATTGGAAGAAAAGAAAGCTAAACCCTTTCAGAAGTTTTTATTGATTGTGCTGATTCCACTCTTAATTGTCATAACAATTGGATTGACCATCGCGACAGTATCAGGTGTAAATATCTTCGAAAAAGCTACATCCTACAGCGAGAAAATTCCGATTGTGGGCAGCTTAGCTCAAAAGGAAAATGCTGCGAGTATGAAAACGATTGAGAAGAATGTTGATGATCTTCAGAACCAACTAAAGGATCGAAATCAGGAAATTACCCAGCTCCAGGAAAAGCTTGATAATAAGGATGCTGACCTGCAAAAGGCTAAATTGGATAATAGTCAATTGCAGCAGGACCTAAAAAACATAAATGACGCTCAAAAAGAAAGCAAACGGTCGTTAAAGGATATTGTAAGTACATATGAAACGATGTCTCCCAAAAAGTCGGCACCGATTATTGCCAAAATGACGGATACAGAAGCGCTAAAAATATTAACACGCATCAAACCTGAGGTTCTTGCCGCGATTATGGAAAATATGGATCCAACTCAAGCTGCAAGATTTACAGAGTTAATGACAAATACAAAGTAGCCAACAAAGACGCCTTAAAGCCTGATACATGAGGGGAGGTGAACGGATGGAGATACAGGGACTAGGAAATAATTATTTTC
>PSRI01000111.1 GCA_003175935.1 Bacteroidota bacterium | reverse complement strand
TCCTAAATCGGCGGGCCTTTCTGCTGTTTCCTGATTTGCATTCGCGATCCAGTTACCCGAGCGATCGAGATACATCTCTTTTTTAAATTCTTCCCAAATCTGTTTTCTTTTTCCTTTTGCAAATTCCTGCAAGCGCTGATTAGGATTCTTCCCGCAAATCATTTCTCCTAAAAAATCGGCCATTCCTTCAACAATTGCATTTGCCAGCAGCGTACTATCCTGTGGCAAACCTGACTGTTCAAAATGGATGAGCTCGTGGGCGACGATTACAGGCAATTTATCCTTTTCCTGAAAATTATTTCGTTCCCAAAGATTAAGTTCATCCAAAGGAATTTCGGGTGATTTTACTATTTGATCCACACCAATTAATAATCCATTATCCGAAGTTGTACCCGCAGAATTCCATCTGCCAATCATAAAATAAATATTCGGAAAAGTTGCATCCGCATATAATGCTTTAAGTTTTTCAAAACTTCTATAAATATTTTCTTTCATCGTGTCGATCGCGAGTGTATTGAACCTGATCGCCCTGTAGAATTTTGGTTTTGAGTCCAGGTTCTTAACAAAACTCCTGACAGATTTGATCTTCAAAACAAAATAATCCTGAAGACCGGGGGAAGCATTATTAAAATAATATCTTTCAAAAATAGTTTCCTGGTTTATTGTATTCTTTTGCGCTGAATCATATGCTTCCCAAAAATTATGGATGTCCGAAGTCACAAGTTTTGCGTTTCTAGGTTCTGACAATGAATTTTTATATTTCAGCAGGTAATCAGAAATAGCTACCCATTCTTCTTCATTGTGCAAAGCAACCAAATCACTGTCCGCTTTGAGATTATCGTAATTGCTATATCCATAATCGTAAACTGACTTATGCAGACTATTAATAGCCCTGTCTTTTTGATTACTTAAGGCAAAACAACAGGCCGCATTGTAATAGTCATTTTTCTTTTCGGAGTTCCATCGCGAATTTTCTGCTGCTACTACATACAAAATGGCAGCTTTACCGTAAGCTTTGGCTTTATAGCAACTATCTGCATTTTTAAGCGGAGCTGTGGGCTGACTCTGAGTATGGAAACCAAGGAGGATACCTGATACGAGAAAAACGTGCAGTTGTTTCATGACGGGTTTAAGGTTATTGAAAATACAACAAGAAAATATATGAACTGCCTTTAGTAGGATTAGTGGTAATTGCAGATGGTGAAAGCCATTGAATAATTGAAAAATACTTTACTTTTATTCATTTACAACGGCCCAAGATTAACCCTTATGCGATTGATACCCTTACTCATATTTTCATTTCTAACAATTGCATTGATTGTTTTGTTCGACTCAAGGTTGGTAGCGCCATTACCTCTAGGATATTTTCTATCTCCTCAGCACGGAATTTGGCAAAATGCTGAGCCCACGGATCAGAGCTTTGACGAAATCTATCAATTCGACAATTTAAAAGGGAAAGTGACGGTTTTCCTCGACGAAAGGTTAGTTCCACATATCAAAGCAGACCATGAAGAGGATGCTTATTTTGTACAGGGATACCTGCATGCCAAATTCAGGCTTTGGCAAATGGAATTTCAAACCCGCGCCGCAGCAGGCAGGATTAGTGAAGTAATAGGCGATAAAGCCATTGAATTTGATAAAAACAAGAGGAGAGAAGGGATGGTTTTTGCTGCGGAGAATATGCTCAAACAAATAGAGGCTGACCCGCATACTAAGATGGAATGCGATAATTATACAGCAGGTGTAAATGCTTACTTACAAACTTTGAGCGATAGCAAATTACCAATAGAATACAAATTGCTGGGATATGTTCCTGAAAAATGGAACAATTTGAAAACTGCATTGATGGGAAAGGTATTGTCAGAAACACTGAGCGGCTTTTCTGAAGATTTATCTATGACAAAGGCAAAATCTTTTTTTAGCGATGATGAAATGAAAATCCTTTTCCCTCAAATTGAATCTGAACTGGATCCAATTGTTCCCAAAGGAACAGCATTTGACCAACCTGCAGTGACTCCAAAAATATCTGGAGCCTCTGATTCATTTTACCTTTTCAAAAAAGATACTGTTAAGTATAGTGCGATTGATCAACCTGATCCCGACAATGGTAGCAACAACTGGGCTGTGAGTGGAGCAAAAACTCAAAGCGGGTCGCCAATTTTGTGCAATGACCCTCATTTGGACTTAAGCCTTCCTTCTATTTGGTATGAAATGCAGATCGCCACAAGTCAAATGAACGTCTATGGAACTTCGCTTCCCGGTGTTCCTGGCATCTTAATCGGGTTCAATGACAGCATTGCATTTGGATTTACAAATTCCCAGCGTGATGTGAGAGATTATTATTCGATAAAATTCAAAGACAGTTCCAGAAAGCAATACTGGTTCAATAATCAGTGGGTCGATTCAAAACCGCGCGTTGAGGAAATTAAAATCAAGGGTCAACCCTCTGTTTTTGATGTGGTTGCTTACACTGTATTTGGTCCTGTGATTTATGATTCAGGCTTTAAATCCCATTACCCCGATCTGGATGCTGTTGCACTTCGCTGGAAAGCGCATGATCCTTCCAATGAATTGTTGATGTGGTATTATTTGAACAGAGCAAAAAACTACCAGGAATATTATAGTGCTTTACAATATTTATCATGTCCCGGCCAAAATGCTGTCTTTGCATCCAAGTCTGGCGACATCGCTATCTGGCAGCAAGGTGATTTTCCAGCGAAATGGAACCGACAGGGTCTGTACATTATGCCAGGTTACGACAGTACCTATATGTGGCAGGCCGAAATTCCCAGAGCCGAAAATCCCCATCTTATAAATCCAGTTCGAGGATTTGTAAGTAGCGCTAACCAACGTCCGGTTGACAGCACCTACCCCTATTTTGTTTCAGGACAGTTTCTGGTATATCGCGGAGCAATTATCAATAGAAAATTGGGGGAGATGAATGGAGTTACAACGGCGGATATGATGAAACTTCAAACAAACAATTACAATCTTTTCGCGGAAACCGCCAGACCAGTGTTATTAAAATATATTTATGAAGATTCTCTAAGCGGAATTGAAAAGAAATTCCTTGATAATTTCAAAGCATGGGACCTCACTAATGATATCGACGAAAAGGCGCCCACCGTTTTTAAGATCTGGGTTGACAGTTTAAAGCATATTATTTTTGACGATGAATTTCAAAAGGCAGGAGTGGATGATTTGCTACCATCTGATCCTACCCTTATTGAGGCCCTTCAAAAGGATTCAGCATTTAAATATGCTGACAATATCAATACCACTGGAATTGAAACTGTAGGTTCGGATATTACTCTTGCATTTAAAAAGGCGGTTACAGCATGCAAAATGCTCGACGAGAAAGGAGAATTGCTTTGGGGAAAATATAAAAACACAACTATTTATCATCTTCTCAGGACAGCTCTGATGCCATTTGCAAGAACTGAATTGCCAGTTGGTGGGGGTCTCCACATAATAAATGCAGTTCAGCATAGCCATGGACCCAGCTGGAGAATGGTTGTTCAATTATCTAAAGAAACCGAAGCTTTTGTAGTATATCCCGGGGGGCAATCTGGAAATCCGGGCAGCAAATATTATGATCAGTTTGTTGATAAATGGGCCGCAGGAGAATATTATAAGGCCTGGATCATGCAAAAAGGACAGGAAAACGATAAGAGAATTAAGTGGAGGATGAGTTTTAATCACTAATAAAATCAGTTAGGCCTTCACGTTAGGCTTAACTGTAATTAAATGTACTGAATGAAATTATTAATCTCAATAATAGCTACTGCTCTGTTAAGTCTTGTCTTTTGTGTGTATTTACCCTGGTGGTCAATTAGCATTGCTGCATTGGTAGTTTCAGTAGTCATTCACCAGTCGCCCGGAAGGTCATTTTTCTCAGGATTTCTGGCATTGTTTTTTCTTTGGACTATTTTGTCATGGTACATTAGTTTTAAGAATGAGAATATCCTCGCACACAGGATATCTTTGGTAATCTTTAAAGTTGATAGTCCGATTCTTTTGATATTCCTGACCGGTTTTGTTGGTGCTATCGTTGCAGGTTTTGCTGCAACAGCCGGTAGTTATCTGAGAGGTAAATCCTGAAATTTTACAATTTCATTAAGGTGACAGCGAATATTTTCGCTTTAGTTTTTTGTGCATGAAAAGAACTATACTTTTTCTTTATATTTTTTTTGTATCGGCTGGGGTAAGTTTTGCCACAAGGGTAACGGGTGTGGTAAAAGATTACCAGAACGAAATTCTTCCTTTCGCGTCTATTTCTGTAAAAGGAACCTCCATTGGGACAACTGGAAATACAGAGGGTCGATATTTCCTAAATCTAAAGCCGGGAAATTACACTTTGGTTTGTCAGCATGTAGGTTATGGATTGGTTGAAAAAAAGATCACAGTTGAAAATACAGAACTCACTGTTGATTTTTATTTGAACATTCAGCGCCTTACACTGAAGGAAGTGATCATTTCAAGCAACGCTGAAGATCCTGCTTATGAAATCATAAGGCATGCCATAAAAAAAAGGCCGGAATATAGAAACCAGGTTGATGCATTTGAATGCAAAGTTTATATCAAGGGGCAGCTTCGACTGCGGGATTATCCAAAATCGATCTTTGGACAAAAAGTAATTATCGATGATGGAGATACAGGTAAAAGCAAAATGATTTACCTCTCTGAAACCGTGGCAAAATATTCATTCAGGAAACCCGATAAGGAAAAGGTTGAAGTGGTTTCAACAAGAGTGAGCGGACAAGCCGAAAGTTTTGGTTTCAGTAGTCCGAAATTTCTTTCATTCTACGATAATATTGTCGAGATCAGCGATGCACTGAATCCGAGAGGATTTATTTCACCAATTGCGGATCAGGCGCTGGATTTCTATCGCTATAAATTTTTAGGAAGTTTTGTAGAGAACGGAAAACTGATCAATAGAATTCATGTAATTCCAAAACGCAGCTATGAGCCTCTTTTCAATGGCTACATCAATATTGTTGAAGATGACTGGCATATTCATAGTGTGGACTTATTGCTTACCAAGGCTTCACAAATGGAGATTGCAGATACGCTTAAGATTGAACATTTGTACAGACAGGTTCGTCCTGATGTTTGGATGATTGCAACCCAGGTTATTTATCCCGCGGTGAAATTACTTGGATTTGATGCTACAGGTAGCTTTGTAACGGTTTATAGTGACTATAATATCGAACCCAAATTCCCTAAAAAATATTTTACCAACACAATAGTAACTTATGATTCCTCTTCCAATAAAAGATCCAGGGATTATTGGGAGGATATTCGACCAATTCCTCTGCTCAAGGAAGAAATCGAAGATTATTTGAAGAAAGATAGTCTGGAAGCCGTTAGAAAAGATCCAAAGTACCTCGACTCTCTGGATCGCGTAAGAAATAAATTTACGGTCGGCGGGGTTTTGTTATATGGACAAACTTTCACTAAGGAAAGGAAAAAATTATCTTTCCATTATCCCTCTTTGTTAGAGGCGGTAAATTTTAATACAGTGGAAGGATGGGTAGCTAACCTAAATTTTAGTTTGGAAAAGCGGTTTGATGAACATAGAATTTTAACGCTCAATCCAACTTTTCGATACGGCTTCAGCAATAAACATTTTAATTCGGACCTGGAAGGAGTCTATACTTTCGGTAAAGGATATACGAACACAATTTCTGTTGCGGGGGGAAAAAGAGTATTTCAATTAAACAATAACGATCCTGTGAGGCCCATTGTGAATACCTACAACACTTTATTTAGAGGTAATAATTTCATGAAGATTTATGAAGCATGGTACGGAAAAGTAAATTATACCAAGGGAGTGGGGGCCGGATTTACATTAAGAGCCGGTTTACAATACCAGGACAGAATTCCATTGGAAAATACAGACTCTACTTATTGGGGCCCTTCAAAAAATGAAGGCAAACGAACTCCCAATTATCCTGTGGAACTTGTTTCGGAAAACTTCCAAAGACACCAGGCATTAATTTTCACCTTTTCTGTGAGTTGGAAGCCCGGAACCAAATACATAAAATTTCCTGACAGAACAATTAATATCGGATCGGATTATCCATTATTTAGTTTGAGCTATGCAAAAGGATTATATAAAGTATTTGGTAGTGACGTTGATTATGACAAGTGGCGCTTTACTGTAAGCGATGATTTGAATTTCAAACTTGGAGGAGTGTTCAGTTACAGGCTTGGTGTTGGGGGTTTCATTAATAATCATCGGGTTGAATTGCCAGATTACCAGCACTTCAATGGAAACCAGTTGATCATTGCATCGCCTTATTTAAATAGCTTTCAGCTTTTGCCATATTATAGCAATTCAACATTCGCGAAATTTTTTGCAACTGGTAATATAGAACACCATTTTAATGGATTCTTAACCAACAAAATTCCTTTTGTAAAAAAATTAAATGTGTACCTGGTTGGAGGAGCAAATGGCCTGTATGTGAATTCAAAGGAATACTATTATGAATTCTTTGGCGGTGTTGAAAACATTCTCAAATTCCTAAGGGTAGATTTTGTTACCGGCTATAGAAATGGGTCCTTCTATAATACCGGAATCCGGATCGGAATCAAAGGCTTTACTTTCGATAATGAAAGAAATTGACCTTCTTAATAGGCGATACTTAATGTATCTTTGCGGGGTTTTTTACAAAAGAAATTTTCAAAATTTTGGTTAAATGGCTGTGTTGCATAACCGAGTTTCTCAGAAAGAGCTCAAAAAGAAATTGTTGGAAGAGAAGGAGCCCCGCACCACCATCTCCTTTTACCGGTATTTCCCTATACAGGATCCCAAAGCTTTCAGAGATGAATTGTACAGGAATCTGGCAGAAATCGAAGTATTCGGTCGAATCTATATTGCACATGAAGGAATTAACGCACAGATAAGTGTACCTCAAACAAATTTCGAAAAATTCAGGGACTATCTGAATTCAATCGAAGGTTTAAAAGGGTTGAGATTAAATATTGCGGTTGATGATGATGGTAAGTCATTTTGGGTTCTTAAAATAAAAGTCAGAAGCAAGATCGTTGCAGATGGCATTCACGACCCAAATTTTAATATGGAGAACAAGGGGAAATATGTGAACGCTGAAGAATTTAATAAGCTAACCGACGACCCTGATACTATTGTGATTGATATGAGGAACCATTATGAATATGAAGTGGGGCATTTTGATAAGGCACTTGAAGTACCCAGTGATACATTCAGGGAACAATTACCAATGGCCGTTGACATGATGAAAAATAGCAAAGAAAAAAACATTATCATGTACTGTACCGGAGGTATCCGCTGTGAAAAAGCAAGTGCTTATATGCTACACAAAGGATTCAAGAATGTTTTTCACCTCGAAGGCGGTATTATAAATTATACGAGAGAAGTCAGTTCAAAAAACCTGGACAATAAATTCATAGGAAAGAATTTTGTTTTTGATGACCGACTTGGCGAAAGAATTACGGAAGACATCATTGCAAAATGCCACCAATGCGGCGAGCCATGTGACACTCATACTAATTGTGCCAATGAAGGTTGCCATCTTTTATTTATACAATGCGAAAAATGCGCAGAAAAATATAAAGGTTGTTGCAGCCAGGAATGTTTTGAAATCATTCAGCTCCCGGTAGAAGAACAAAAACTAATGCGCAAAGGAATCGACAAAGGCCAAAATATTTTCAATAAATCCCTTCGAAGAAAGCGACCTGGACTTGAGTTAGGTTAATAATGAAATGATTGCAAAGATCTGTCGCCAACTTCTTTTGCTGTAGAAAATTTAGATCACTTTGACAATTAATCAACACCCCGGACGACTTTCCCAATTATACATAATTCCATTCTTTTTTTCTTATCATGTTGATAATCGGAGTTCGAATTGACAAATAGAAGTTTTGCCCCTAAACTATTTAAAACAACTTTGTCCCGTAAGGACAAAAGGTTAGTAGAAACAACATTGGAATAAAAATTTGACCCGTTGGGTCAAAACTTTTTGTGATTGTGATTTTGTGAGAGAAATGGAAGGATGATTTTCAATCATCCTGAATCTATGCCTTAGCAGGTTTCTAGCGCCATCTCACCTTGTTCGTGGGCCCGAAATGACAAAAGAGATTATTTATATTGCCAAGTTTGACTCTCTACAATTCACTATTCCATTAGTTAATTTACATTATCATAAAACTACTTAGCAGGTATCCATTTAATACAAACAGGCGTTGGTACTTCGAGTGGTTTCCCGGTCTCTGAAAGTTTACCTGTGGTTTTATCTCTTTTAAATACTATTATATTATCGGTAGCCTGATTGGCAACCAATAAATATTTTCCTGTAGGATCCAGGCTAAAGTTCCTTGGGGTTTTGCCAATCGTAGATTGAAAACCTACTGAACTAAGTTGCCCATTAGTTGGATTGATAGAGTAAATAGCAATGCTGTTTGCATCACCGCGATTTGAAGCATACAGGAATTTTCCATCCGGAGAAATATGAATATCTGCAGATCCCTTATTGCCTGCGAAATCTTTAGGGTGAGAACTTAATGTCTGAATCATTTTCAGGTGACCCTTGCCGTCATAATTAAACACAGAAACGGCTCCGCTCATTTCCTGAATAAGGTATGCAAACTTCCCGTTTTCACTGAATACAAAGTGTCTCGGTCCGGCTCCGGGTGCTGAAGCTACAAAGGAGGGAGTTGCTTCTTTTAATGATCCATTCGTTGAATTGAATTTATAAATCATCACTTTGTCCATCCCCAGGTCCGGTACGAAAAGCCAATTGTTATCTCCCGATAGAACTGTCGAATGCACGTGCGCTTTTTCCTGTCTGTCCTTATTTACGCTATTGCCATGATGAAAAATATTTGTAACAGCCTTCCCAAGTGATCCATCTTTCTGAACAGGTAAAACGGATAAACTTCCGCTGCTATAATTTCCAACTATCACCCACTTGCCGGTCTTATCAACAGTTACATAGCATGGATCATCTCCTCCGGAAAGCTGATCATTTAATTTTACGAGTGCTCCTGAACCTGCATCAAATCGGTATGCAGTAATTGCGCCGCCATTGTTATTATTATGCAATTCATTCACGGCATATACAAATTTGTGATTTGGTGAAACTGCCAAATATGAAGGGTTTTTAATTCCCGTGGCTTTGTTTACATATTCATAGGTACCGATGCTGCTATTGAACTTATAAACATAAATGCCTTCGCTTTTACCTTCGGTATATGTACCAACCAACATATAATTTACACTGCCAGCCGGAGGGTTTGATTGAGCAAACACAAAAGCAGGAACTATTAATAAAGCAAGCTGAAGGAATCTTCTTCTTATCATGACTTTAAATTAAATTAGAGTGGATGACCTGATGAAATAAAGTAAAATTTCTAAACCAACGATATTCCGCGAAGCGAAATAACGAGAATTGAAGATACAACGAGAAGATAAATCAAACTCAAGATAATTAGCGATGCTTTTGTCTTTGTAATGTAATAAGCACAAAAAGGAATAATTTGGAGTGAATGCATCCCCAAAAAATGGGCAATTCGCAAATCGCCATAGAGTGTACTCCAGTTAAGCAGAGGAATTCCCGGCCCTCCATCTTCTCCACCAACTGTGTGCCCCAGGTGTCGTACCATAACACCACCCTCAAAAGAAAATATGATAAAAAATATCAGACCGATCCTGATGCCCCAAACATAAACCATGGGCAAATTGAACTGCTTCTGCTTAAAAAATAAATAACAGATATAGGCAGTGTATAAAACAAAAAAAGCAATGAGCACCCCCATAATATTGAACAAAATAGAATTCAATGGGCTTGTTAGATTAAAATGAGACCTTATTCCCCTGGCAGATTGAAGTGAAATAATACTGGTTTCACAAAAAAGGGAGAATACAAGGAACCTGCTATATCGCTTGACGGCTTTTTTTCTGGTTAAATAATCTAAATACCAGGCCATCGTCCAACTCAATATTCCAACTGACAAAAAGAATTTGAGCGGTTTAATCCATACATCGATGCCAAGAACGGTGCGCGTGTCGAATTGAATAAGAATGGCACAAATTATTACGGCCGCGAAATTGTAAGCGCCAAAGAAATAAAGCAGACTGTTTCTTTTTCTCAATTCTTTTATAAAAGAGTTCATTCGAATCGACTTTAAAAATTCTCTGCAAAATATTGCCTGGTTGCAATCCACCGAATAATTAAATAAAGCAACAATCCAACTGGTCCAACCATAAATGTGAGGAACAAGGGTATGATAAGTAACCAATGACTGATGCCATGTTTTAAAGAATTCTTCTTGATGAATAGCCCGGTCATTAAATCAAATGCGAGATAATGAATCCAACCTGCAGTTACAATTACGGGGTTACGAAACAAATCCATTACACCAGGCAAGCTCCCGAATTTCTTAAACATTTGCGGGTCAAAATTTGAAAATAGGAGCCAGCTGTATATGAGCGCAAAAATTGTAATGATGATTCCAATAATCACCTTATCGGAACTGAGCCATCCTGGGATTAGAATGAGAATGATCCAGCCTAGCATCGCGAGAGTGCTACAAAGTTGAAATATTTTATCAGCAGACATAAGCATAGTATTAAAAAATATAAACAGGAATATTATAATCCTGAAAATATCATTAATGAACTAAGAAAAATTATGCATTGGCCGGCTGCTACTTGCTTTGGTCTATTTTCTCTAATGCCGACAAAATACGTTGAAGGGTTTCATCTTCACTCAGCTGTTCGGGCTTAAATTTTTCTCCAATGACCTGCTCATATAATTCGATGTATCGACTACTTATAGTTTGAACCCAATCGTCTTTCATTTCTGGAACTGTTTGACCCTGCTTGCCCATGAAGTTATTTGCAATGAGCCATTCTCTTACAAATTCCTTACTGAGTTGCTTTTGCCGTTCACCTGATTTTTGTCTTTCTTCAAAACCATCAGCATAAAAATACCGGGAAGAGTCAGGAGTGTGGATTTCATCCATCAAATAAATTTTATCACCAATTTTTCCAAATTCGTATTTCGTATCTGCAAGAATCAGGTTTCTTTTTTTAGCTATTTCTCTTCCTCTTTCAAATAACTGGTAAGTGTATTTTGTAAGTTGTTCCCACTCTTTTTCAGTGGCAAGTCCGCGCTGTATTATTTCTGCGGCCGAAATATCTTCATCATGACCTTCTTCTGCTTTTGTCGAAGGTGTTATTATTGGCTTTGGAAAAAAATCATTTTCTTTCAGTCCTTCGGCAAGGGAAACTCCGCACAATTCTCTTTTGCCAGAAGAATAAGTACGCCATGCATGCCCCACCAAATTTCCTCTAACAACCATTTCAATTCTGAACGGATCGCATTTTTTTCCTATAGATACATTTGGTGCGGGTACATCCATTAGCCAATTATCACAGATATCTGATGTGGCTTTGAGCATATATGCCGCAATTTGATTTAAGACCTGACCCTTGAATGGAATCGGTCTTGGAAGAATTACATCGAATGCAGAGATACGATTACTCGCCACCATTACGAGGTATTGATCTTTTATTGCATATACATCCCTTACTTTGCCTTTATAAAATTTTGTTTGATGCGGAAGTTGATAATTGCTCATGCCGCTAAAGTACCGCTGGTAGTCGAATCCTCCAACCTTAGATTTCAACAATAGCACAACAGGAATGTGCGTTAGAAGAAAAATAATTTTGCATCTTCAAACTCACTTCATTAAGGGTAAATAAAATTTTTGCGGTAAAATAACAATTACTAATTTGTTTAGAATTTAATAAACCACCTGCTTATGAAACTAAAACTTAGCTGCTTAGCTATTATGCTAATGGCTCTGTTTACAACAATTGCTCATGCTCAGACTGTAGTTATTTCAGGAAACATTAGAAACAGTGTAAGCAAAGAAGTTGTCAGTGCCGTGTCCATAACAGTTAAGGGATCATCTGAAGGAACATTTTCCGATGACAAAGGAAATTTTAGATTAACCCTTTCCCACAGCCTCCCAGTTACTTTAGTAATCACATCCATTGGATTCGAATCGAAAGAAGTTGAAGTGAATTCATCTTCTGCTGTAAACGTAGACCTCGTACCGGCATCTGCACTCGGACAGGAAGTTGTCGTTTCTGCAACCAGAACTCCTGCCAGAATATTAGAATCTCCCGTGACTATTGAAAGGGTGAGCAACGCGGCAATAAGAAACACATCGGCATCGTCATATTATGATATGGTTGGAAATTTGAAAGGAGTCGATATGGTTACTGCTTCACTCACTTTCAAAACACCCACCACAAGAGGGTTTGGAGCCAGTGGAAATACGAGATTTACTCAAATCATAAATGGAATGGATAACCAGGCTCCCGGACTTAACTTTTCCGTAGGCGCTGTAATTGGGCTCATTGAATTAGACGTTGACAATATGGAATTACTTCCCGGTGCTTCTTCTGCTTTATATGGCCCGGGTGGTATGAATGGAACTCTTTTAGTTAATGGAAAAAATCCATTCAAATACCAGGGACTAAGTTTTCAGGTGAAGCAGGGTGTTATGAATGTTGGACAAAATGCAGGAAGACCCGCGTCACCTTATTATAACTGGAGTTTGCGTTGGGGTAAAAAAGTGAGCGATAAGTTTGCTTTCAAAATCGCAACAGAATTGATCCAGGCAAAAGATTGGGTGGCGAATGATTATAGGAACTACAAGAGGGCAGGATCTACCGGCAATGTGGCAGATGGCACCCGAAGTACAGATCCCAATTACGATGGTGTGAATGTTTACGGAGATGAAACAACGACAAATTTGAAAAATGTCCTGAACCTGATTGGACAGCAGGCTCCTTTTCTACAGGGTTACATTAATACATTACCTGCAAACATTCCGGTATCAAGAACAGGATATAATGAAAAAGATGTAAGTGATCCTAACACGATCAATTTTAAATTATCAGGTGGGCTCTATTATAAACTTGGAAATAATGTTGAAGCAAGCCTGAGTGGATATTGGGGAACCGGTAACACACTATATACGGGAAGCAATCGCTACTCGTTGAAGAATTTGAAAATGGGTCAGTATAAACTGGAATTTACGGGCAAGAACTGGTTTGCCAGAGCTTACACAACTCAGGAAAATTCCGGAGAATCATACAACCTAACTGTTGCAACACAATTACTCAATGAAGGTTGGAAAGCAAGTGGCGGATCCAATGGTTGGTACGCACAATATGCACAAGCCTATCTCGCAGCAAAGCTCGCTGGCCGTCCTGAAATGGAAGCCCAAAATGCAGCGAGATCAGTTGCAGACCAGGGTCGTCCTCAGCCAGGCAGTCCACGTTTTCAGCAGTTACTCGACTCCGTTAGGTTGCTTCCCATTCCTCAGGGAGGATTATTCCTGGATCGTTCCGATTTATACATGGTCGAGGGTCAGTACAACTTAACAGATGTAATCAAATTTGCTGAAGTACTGGTTGGTGGAAACTATAAAAGATATGTTCTCAATAGCCAGGGAACTTTATTTGCAGATAAACCAGGAAATCCGATTGGAATTAATGAATATGGTGCTTACGTGCAAATTTCTAAAAACATTATTCAGGACTTCTTAAAAATTACAGCTTCAGGCCGCTACGATAAGAATGAAAATTTTGATGGCAGATTTACACCGAGAATCACTGCCCTCATTAAACCTGCAAAAGATCATAATATTCGCCTGTCTTATCAAACTGCTTATCGATTCCCATCTACCCAACAACAGTGGATTGATCTGGACGTTGGAACAGGAAGGCTGATTGGAGGTGTTAAGGATTTGTGGGATAAATATAATATGTCTGATAATCCTGTTTACTCACTGGAATCTGTTCAGGCCGGAAATCCGCAGGTGGTTCCTTACACAGCATTTAAACCAGAATCTGTGGTGTCATATGAAATTGGATACAAATCTCTTCTTGCCAAAAAGCTTCTTATTGATGCCTATTATTATTACAGCGAATACGAAAATTTCCTGAGCAGGAGAGATGTGGTACAGAATAAGAACCCGGCAGATATGACTTTTACCGATGTAAATGGATTTTCAATTGTAGTAAATGCGCCGGGCAAAGTGAAAGCAAATGGATGGGGCATTGGATTGGAATATCTTCTGCCGTCAAATTTCTCTGTATCAGCGAATGTTTCATCAGATGTTTTGAAGGATGTTCCGGAAAATTTTCGTGCAGAATTTAATACTCCGAAATACCGTTCAAATATAACAGTTGCAAACAGCGGATTTGGAAAAGCCAAGCGCTGGGGATTTGGTGTGACCTGGAGATGGCAGGATGCTTTCTTCTATGATTCAGATTTCGCTGCAGGAGATTTGCCAGCAATCAATGTTGTAGATGCACAAATCAGTTATAAATTCCCATCTATTCATTCTGTTGTAAAATTGGCTGCAAACAATTTGTTCAACCAGTATTACAGAAACGCAATGGGTAATCCGCAGGTTGGTGGATTGTATTTCGTAAGCTTTGCTTATAATATTTTCTAAACCCTATTAATCCATGCGAAAATTAAAACTGACAATTATGAAATTCCATATAAAAGTGCGAGTGATACCGGGATTATTTCTCACCCTCGCCAGCTTGAGCGTTTTCACTTCATGCAATAAAGAATTGCCAGATCCGGTTCCCATTGTTACTCCGCCACCAACGGGACAAAGCATCGGGAACCTGATAAGCAATGATACCAGTTATAGTATTTTACTTGCTGCCGTGAAAAAAGCGGGAGTGATCAATCTTTTAAATGATTCTACGGCAGTATTAACTGTATTTGCGCCTGATAATAATGCATTCAGACTTTCCGGAATTTCAAGCGCAGCAATTATCAATGCATTACCTGCCCCACAAGTTGCCGCAATAGTGAATTATCATATTATTGGTGGAGTTGAATTACCAACAGATGAAATTTCGACCGCGTTCCCCAATGTACAAATGCCTACAAGCCTTGTATTACAGGCTCCTTTTTTCAGAATGAGAGTTTTCCCATCATTGCGCGGGCCAATGGCTTTTGCAAACAATATTCCGCTGGTTGCTACAGACAAGCAAATGTCGAATGGTATCATACACAATCCGATGTTTATTTTGTCGCCGCCATCTCAAACATTAAAACAAATTGCTGTTGCGGATACTTCACTAACATTCTTCCTTGCAGCCATTGCGAGAGCTGATTCAGGACAAACAGGGCTGGGAAAGTTTGATTCATTGTTGAACTATCCTCCTGTAAATTTCACAGTATTTGCTCCAACCAACCAGGCTATGAAAAATTTGCTGGTTGCTTATGGATTGCCTCCTGTAACTGCTGCGTTCAATTTTATTCCTGTGCAAACGATGCGAGGTATTGCGGCTTATCATTTACTTGGCACAAGAGCTTTTGCCGTAAATGTCCCGGCAGTTCCAACGCAAATTCCAACATTATTACAGGTAAGTCCAGCATCTCCTGCCGTGCCGGTGATTGCTCAATATGATGGCGCCGCCTCCTTTACTGTAAAAGGACTTGCCAATGCAAGCGCAGCCAATGTGATAAAGTTTGATACGCATGCAATCAACGGAACCTTACAAAAAATTGATCAGGTGTTATTACCTCAATAAAAAATATCATGAACAAGAAAGCCCCTGTTTCCAGGGGCTTTTATTTTGGTGGGACTTCTGTTAAACGTTGAATCGAAAATGCATAATATCTCCATCTTCCACTAAATAGTCTTTCCCCTGCACTGCAAGCTTTCCTGCATCGCGACAGGCAGCTTCGGAACCAAATTTCACAAAATCATCATAGCGGATTACTTCGGCACGAATAAAACCTTTTTCAAAATCAGTGTGAATTACACCTGCGGCCTGAGGAGCAAGCATTCCTTTTGTAATGGTCCACGCTCTTACTTCCTGAACACCCGCTGTAAAATAGGTTGCCAAATGAAGCAGGTGGTATGTTGATTTGATCAGCCTTGTTACGCCACTTTCATGCAATCCCAGATCTTCAAGAAACATTTGTCGATCATCATAATTTTCCATCAAGGCAATTTCGCTTTCAATTGCTGCACTTATAAAAAGTATTTCTGCATTTTCATCTTTGACCAATTCCTTAATGGCATCAGTAAACTTATTTCCTTTTACTACACTTTTTTCATCAACATTGCAAACGTAGATCACAGGCTTCATGGTAAGAAGGAATGCATCAGCCAAAAACTTTTCTTTGTCTTCCTTAGAAACCGGGAATGATCTGGCATTTTTTCCCTGCTCAAGATGGGTGCGTAATTGTTGAAGAATTTCTAAACCACGAACCTGTTCTTTATCACCACTGGTCCTGGCTGTTTTTTCAATTCGGTTTATTTTTTTCTCTACACTATCCAGATCCTTAAGCTGCAATTCTGTATCAATAATTTCTTTGTCACGAACTGGATTCACAGTTCCATCCACATGAATAACATTTTCGTCTTCGAAACATCTCAAAACATGAATGATCGCATCTGTATTTCGAATATTACCCAAAAACTGATTTCCTAATCCTTCACCTTT
>PSRI01000223.1 GCA_003175935.1 Bacteroidota bacterium | reverse complement strand
GATTTCATGCCGCCCGAGCCAACTTTACTTCCTGCTCCCCCAGCCGCTGCTTCGATTTTTTCAGTAATTTCATGAACACGCTCCAACCGTTTTGCCTGCTTCGTTTTTCGAGGATCCGTATTATATAAACCATCTATATCTGAAAGAATGATCAGCATATCAGCGTCAATTAGGATTGCAGCCTTTGCAGCAAGTGTGTCATTATCACCAAACTTTATCCGGCTTACAGTTACTGTATCGTTTTCATTAATAATCGGAATAATCCCTCGTTCCAGCAAGACATTTATTGTATTTCTCACGTTATTATACCTGCTGGGATCCGACAAATCTTCTTTTGTTATCAGTATCTGTGAAACAACGTATCCATGGAATAGGAAAAGCTTTGAATAAGCTTCCATTAAAAGACTTTGACCGATCGAAGCAGCTGCTTGTTTTTCATGCATTCGGCTCGGCCGCTCAAGAAAGCCAAGTTTTCGATAGCCGGCAGCGACTGCTCCAGATGACACAAGAAGAACTTGATGTCCTTCATCTTTTAATTGAACAATGTCATCCACCAATTTTTCAAGCTTCCTGCGACTAATCTCTCCTTGAAGGCTGGTAAGGGAACTGCTGCCAATTTTTATCACTACGCGTTTTTTTATATTCAGTCCCATCGAATCACTCCTATTTTTATCGAATAAATTTATTTTTTTGAAGCTCGGTACTTATTTCTTTGGAGCGGAAGGCTGCCCCCCTTATTGCTTGAAAGATCGCCATTCCACCTCCATACTTCTCTAACGCTGCCAATCCTGCAGCTGTTGTTCCATTTGGTGACGTTACTTTTTCTCTTAAACGTGCTGGTGATTCCATATGCTGTAAAACCATTTTTGCTGCGCCAAGCATGGTTTGAGCACTGATTTCCCTCACTGTTTGAATATCAAGACCTCCTTCATTCCCTGCCTTCTCGATTTGTTCCATTAAGAAATAAAAATAAGCAGGGCCACTTCCAGCAATACCTGTAAAAATATCCATTTTATCTTCTTCTATTAAGTAAACCGAACCCATTTTACTTAGTAGTTCCTTTCCTCTAAAAATGGCTTGTTCCCTTGTATTTTTACCTGGAGACATAGCTGTTGCAGATTCGCCGATTAAACTTGATGTGTTTGGCATAATTCGGATCACCTGTTGTCCAAGTGGCATGTTTTGTTCAAGCCAAGAGGTTGTAATCCCGGCAACTGCTGAAAGAATCAACACATGCGGCTTTAGCTTTGTTTTCAAAAAATGTAACACATCTTCTATATCTTTTGGCTTCGTTACTAATATCAAAATATCAATTTCCTCAAAGTTTAGCTGTTCTCGTTTGATTGCGATTACTCCGTATTTTGTGTTAAGCTTGCGCAATCTTTGTTGATTGTTTCGATTTGTAACAATAATTTGAGAATGTGGAAATTTACCTTTACCCAAAATTCCTGCGATCATAGCCTCAGCCATTGAACCTGCACCTAAAAAAGCAACGTTTTGTTGTGTTTCCAATTTTAAGTACCCCCCATCCTGTTTTAATGGCTTATATCTCCCTCTTGAAAGATATAAAGCCGCTCCTAAAGTGTTGTACTTTTACCTCGTTGAAGGCTTAAAGTTTCCATACTTTGATACTCTTTTTCCAAGTCGCTTAAGGTCCATTCATATAGATGTTTATTGTTTTTTTTATATATACCTGATTTAATTAGCTCCTCGATTAAATACTGTCTTTTTTGTTGGATATTACTTTTTAATAAATGTTCCATCGTTTAAAGTCGCCTCCCTCTTTCATTTAATAAAGATTATTAGCAAGTTCATTAAAGAGTTGAAGTAGGTCCAGTAATGAAGTTCTTTTAATATGTAGTGGGTAAGAGGATTTCCTGCATCAAATAAATTGAAAGTAGAAGTTCAGTTGTTTATCAACCAAGAGGATTGTACGGCAGCATATTTAAGCTTGCAGGCTTCATTGCCATTATAAAGATGGCAAATTCAGGAATTTGTCGAATCATTGGTTATTTATTGACTCTTAAACGAATTGTTACCTTTCTTTAATAAAAGACAAAAAACTGTATTTTATCACCTTCGCTCCACCATCGATGAGCTTGCATACCCTCGTACTCAGTCTTCATTCCATTCAGTTTTGCAGGTTTATATGCTAAAGACTTATGCTTCAAATACACTCCCCGAAATAGATGAACGAGTGCAGAAAATGAATCAAGCTATTCTTGATAATCAGCAGGCCATAAAAGCGACTGAAAAGGATATCGACATGGTTCAGGAGATATTTTGTAACTTGAGAAGGATATCACCTTGTTAGAAGAAAAAATGAAAAGACGATGGGAATTATTAAAAGAACGCTCTAAGGCTTATCAGGTATCGGGTGGGAACCTGACCGCCATTGCTGATATGACAAGCGGCTACTGAAAAACAACATTTAATGGCCGAGTCATCAGATTATCATTTTGACTTCACAAAATTCCCTAAGTAACCTGCCTTTTCAAAACAGCATATATTGTTCTAGTTATGTGCACCAGATTTGGAGGGATCCCGATGAACGACTACCCTTTGTACTCTTATTACGGTAAAGAAATAAAATGTGAGGAACAAGCAATTAGCTTTCCGCCACAGCAACAAAAACGGCAGCCCGGACTGGAATATCTAATGAATCCAAGACCCATTTTCGATAATCCGTCTTACATTGGAAGTAAAAAATTATCCAATAAAACGGCTATTATTACTGGGGGAGACAGTGGAATTGGGAGAGCCGTAGCTGTTGCGTTTGCCAAAGAAGGCGCAGATGTTGCGATAGCCTACCTTGACGAGCATGAAGATGCGGAAGAAACAAAAGAAGTTGTTGAGAAACTTGGCAGAAGGTGTATCCTCCTCCCAACTGACCTGCGCTTTAAGGAAAACTGCGTCTATGTTGTGGAAGAAACGATGAAGACGTTTGGGAAAATCGATATTCTTGTAAACAACTGTGCGGTTCAATATCCCCTAGAGAATGTAACTGATATAACAGAACAGCAACTTGTCCATACATTTGCAACCAACATCTTTTCATACTTTTTTATGACCCAGGCAGCCATGCCTCATTTACATCAAGGAAGTGCTATTATCAATACTGCCTCGGTTACAGCCTACTATGGGCATAAAACCTTGATTGACTACTCTGCAACCAAAGGGGCCATTGTTTCTTTTAACCGCGCGCTAGCAAATAATCTTGTTGATCAAGGGATTCGAGTAAATGCGGTGGCACCAGGGCCGATCTGGACTCCTCTTATTCCAGCATCCATGTCCATTGAGGATGTTGCAACATTTGGTACGGATGTGCCGATGAAGCGGGCTGGACAGCCTTTTGAGCTGGCTCCTGCCTATGTTTACCTTGCCAGCTCTGATTCGCAATATGTCACTGGGCAAACATTACATGTTAATGGAGCAGAATTTACTTCCTCATAAAATATCCAGGTACTATTTAAAAAAAACAACAACCAATAGTACCTGGACAACTAAAACCAAATAAACATGTGTAAAAGAAACGCAGCAAAAAAAAGCATTGCACTTAGAAGATGGAATTTTCTTCGAAATCCTGACGCTTTGAAATGCCTTAAATAGCCTGCATATAAAACAGTAGCCAATAATAGGAATGATAGGTACCCACTGATTAATTTAAGATGGACATAGCCCAAGACGGGTCCAAGTTCCTTTAAATTGATTCCTGCATGTATGATAATGATGGTTGTCCCCAAAAGTGCGATTGGAATATGAAATTTCATCATCTGCCGAGAAAATTTTGCCAGTCGAATCTTAACATTTCGTAAAGAAGTTTTTCGGATGACCAGAAAGATAAAATACATATTAATATTAATTAAAAAAAGAAGGATTGCGGTTTGTGCTAGAAACTGGCTTACAACAACCCAAGAACTTTCATGAGGACGGATAAACCATATATAAAAAATTGAACATAAAACAAGTGCGATGTTAAAAAACGTCCAGAGTTTATAGTACAACGTCTATCCTCTTCTCTAAATCTCTAGATTTACATAATTTACCTCAATATTCGTTTCTACTCTTTTTTTGATTTTGATTGATTGATTTTTTCTTGAAGTTTTTCAACATATAGGTCACCATCTAAGGGCAACTCAATCGGTTTATTTAACCAAGAAGAAAGGTAAACAGCATTCAATATTTCAAGTGCTTTGATCCCTTCCTCACCAGGTGCTAATAATGGAGTGCCTTTTCGAATACTATCTACCCAATTTCGAATAATTCCTAAATGCCCAGGGTTTTCCCCTTTAATTGGAATGTTAATCTCCCAACATTCCGGTTCACCGAAGCCGCCTTTAAAGGTAGCATTAAATTCCCTTTCTGATGTTGTAAGACGATAGAATCTTAGTCGTTCATTTTCAATAACGATTTTTCCACGGTCACCTGTAATTTCAAATCGGTTTGTTCCTGGTGCTTCACCTGTAGTTGTGATAAAAACACCGGTTGCACCATTTTCATACTCAACATAGGCAGTTACATCATCTTCGACTTCAATATCATGATATTTACCATTGCTGCAAAATCCATGAACACGTTTGGGCATAAGCCCTGTGGTCCATTGCCATAGGTCTAATTGATGGACAGACTGGTTCATTAATACTCCCCCGCCTTCACCCCTCCATGTTGCCCGCCAATAGCTGGAATCATAATAGCTTTGTGAACGATACCAATTGGTTATGATCCAATTGGTCCGCTTAATTTCCCCAAGTTCATTGGATTGAATAAGCTCCCTTAACTTTTGATAAAGCGGATTAGTGCGTTGGTTATACATTATACTAAATACTTTGCCGCTTAATCCTGCTGCATCATTCATTTCTGCAACGCTTTTTGTATGCACACCAGCAGGCTTTTCCACTAAGACATGCAGCCCTTTTGCAAAAGCTCTAATCGTCAAGTCAGGATGACTGTAATGTGGCGTTGTAATAATGACGGCATCCATGTCAGAAAAATTAAAAAAGTCATCTTCGTTAACAAATGACTGCACATTACTAGAAGTATGGTTCTTCACCCATTCCATTTGTTCCTCTCTTCGGCCACATACTGCCGATAATACCGCACCATCCACTTGCCCTCGGTCAAGCTGAAGGATATATTCCTTCCCCATATTTCCTATTCCAATAACACCTACTTTAGTCACTTTCATTGTTTTACGCCTCACTTAGCTGTTTTTTTCCTTACCTTTTATTGTTTCTATCTTGCCCGCATCCAACCCTTCTCGTTAACGGAATTTATTAGAATAAATTTTTCTAATGTGGATTCGTAGTTTATTGAATGCTCATCCATTACTTTGTAATATAATAGATTCCGAAAGAAAAAAATGGGGAAAGCATATTGGTGAAGAAAAACCAAAGTTAACTTAAGCGGAATATTAACTAGGAAGAATATTTGTTTAAAAAGTGATAAAGTGTTATTAATAAAAGGATTGTATGATACGATTCATACATAATTAATGAATTTAACATGGTCCATACAATAATGCTACATACATATAGAAAGAAGGCTCATGATGCGTTTTGCGAAAATGATACCGAATTTATTCACTTTAGGAAATTTATATTGCGGCTTTTTGTCCGTTGGTTTTGCGGCATATGGTTCGTATAAAAATGCCGCTATTTTAATTATCATTGGAATGATGTTAGACAGCATGGACGGCAGATTGGCAAGGATGTTAGATGCCGATAGTAATTTTGGAAAAGAGTTGGATTCCTTAGCCGATATCGTCACATTTGGCATTGCCCCTTCATTTTTAGTCTATTATACCTATTTCTTTCATTTTGGGCTTTTGGGGTTAGCCGTCGCAGGCCTTTTCCCACTGTTTGGGGCTTTTCGTCTGGCAAGATTTAATATTAGTCCTAAAAAGGCATCCTTACGCTATTTTGTCGGGGTCCCTATAACTGCTGCGGGAGGAATTCTGGCGATTCTTACACTCTTCGGAAAAATAATCCCCCATTTAGTCACATCCGTTATATTCACAGGGTTATGTTTCTTAATGGTCAGTAAAATCCATATTCCGAGTCTTAAAGAAGTTCCATTGCCAAAATACGGGACAATCGTGACAATCTTTCTTGGCTGTCTCTTATATGTCATATATAGAAGCCCGTACACCCACCATTTTCCGTATCTTATTTATATTGCGACACCGCTTTATATTGCTTACATCGCTTATCGCTTTATCAAAGGGAAGAATCGTAAAGATCTGGATTAAGAAGATTTACCGAAACGGAATAAATTCCATTAGACCA
>PSRI01000072.1 GCA_003175935.1 Bacteroidota bacterium | reverse complement strand
TAAATACTTTGTCTGATAAAGAAAAAGCAGATGGATGGGTGTTGTTGTTTGATGGATCCACTAAAAATGGATGGCATATATTCAACAAAAAGAGTGACGGCTCTGCCTGGAAAGTGCAGGACGGAACATTGCACCTCGATCCATCAAACCTTAAAGATTATCAAACTGTAGGTGGTGGCGATTTAGTTTCCGACAGCGCTTATGAAAATTTTGATTTCAAAGTTGAATGGAAGATTGCCGACAGCTCAAACAGCGGAATTATTTTTTATACCCAGGAAGATCCAAAATATAAGGATACCTGGAACACAGGAATTGAAATGCAGGTATTGGATAATGCAGGGCATCCGGATGCGAAAATTATTAAACATCGTGCCGGAGATTTGTATGACCTGATTAGCAGTTCACCTGAAACGGTAAAGCCTGCGAACCAATGGAACCAGGTTGAAATTATTTCTAATAAAGGAAATCTTCAATGTTTTTTGAATGGCACCAAAGTAATTACTACTACGCTTTGGGATGACAACTGGAAAAAACTGGTTGCAGGTAGCAAGTTCAAAAACATGAAAGGATTTGGCACATTCACGAAAGGTCATTTTGCATTGCAGGACCATGGAAATAATGTTTGGTACCGCAATATCAAAATCAAGACACTCTAAAAATAAAATTGAATTTTAGAAAGACAGAAAGGTTCCGGAATTAAAAACTCCGGAACCATTTTTTTTATACTTTGGGTATGCTATAACCATTGAAATAGGGTTTAGCGAGATACTCGGCATTTACTTTTTCGTCGGTGAATTTCCCTGCCGCTTTATCCCACTCTACTCGTTTCCCTGTTCTGTATGCAATATTTCCCATTTGAGCCACTGTAGCAACATCCAGACCCACCTGAACAGAAGCATTCAATTGTTCCATTTTTCTTGACCGCACAACAGAGATGAAATTTTCCATGTGTTTATCCAGACCATTATCAGACGGTTTTACTCTGGGTTTGCTCACTTTATTTTTGGAATTTTTCTCTTCCATAACTTCCCAACCTCCACGGTCCAAAACAAGTGTTGCATTATTACCTACAAAAGCAATTCCGTGATCGCGACCGTATTGGCCGTTATCAATTCCCATGGCATGGTCCCATACCATATTAAATTTTTCAAACTCATAAAGTGTGGTAAGTGTATCGGGCGTTTCCTGTGCCAATTCGGGGTAAGCAAATTTTCCTCCGAGTGCTACAACAGTTTTTGGAACATCTGCTTTCATTCCAAACAAAGCATAGTCCAGAAGGTGTACACCCCAATCAGTCATTAATCCACCGGCATAGTCCCAGAACCAACGGAAATTAAAATGAAATCTGCTTGAATTAAATGGTTTGGTTGGAGCTGGCCCGAGCCACATTTTATAATCAACACCTGCCGGAGGAGCAGTATCCGGAACTACCGGATCCGGATGCATCCAACCCTGGTAGCACCAAACTTTTGCAGTGCGGATATTTCCTAACTGACCCGAGTGAACAAAATCAATTGCATCTCTAAAATGCTGCTGGCTTCTTTGCCATTGTCCAACCTGAACCGCACGATTGTATTTTTTCTGAGCGTCAAGCATTGCGCGACATTCAACAATAGAATTGCCAACCGGCTTTTCTACATAAACATCTTTGCCAGCCATGCAGGCTTCCACCATGATCAGGCAATGCCAGTGGTCAGGTGTACCAATTATTACTACATCAACATCTTTATTTTCCAAAACTTTGCGGTAATCGCCATAAGTTTTCACTTTGCTGGTATCAACATTTGCTTTTGCGAGTTCGGCCATTCTCTTGTCCAGAACGTTTTTGTCGATGTCGCACAACGCAACAAGGTTCACACCAGGGATTTTCATCGCTGATCTCAAATCGGCCCAACCCATACCATTGATACCAATTGCTGCAACATTAATTTGATCTGCTGGAGAAAATGGATTTTTTCTCGTTGCGAAAACATTATTATCCAGACTGGATAATATCAGCCCGCCCGCTGCAAATCGAGTGGCGTTTGCCAGGAATTTTCTTCTGTTACTCATAGAAGGAAACAATTTGTTTTAAACTGATTTACGATTGGTGAGTCAGAATCTTTAATTAACAAGATTCTTTTTGATATAGCCTATACTTTTTTCGAGACTGGCCAACGGAGGACCCGGGCATTGATCCTGTTCAACGTAGAAATGTTGTAAGCCTGCTTTTTTCGCGTAGGTAAAGATTTTTTTAAAATCAATTACACCATTTCCTACTTCGGTGAAGAATTTCTTGTCTGTATTGTCCATATCCTTGAGATGCCACAATGGAAATCTTCCAGGATGGTTCTTAAATAATTCTATGGGATCTTTTCCAGCAAAAGAAACCCAGTAAAGGTCCATTTCAAATTTCACAAGTTTAGGATCAGTTTCTCCTACCAAAACATGGTAGCCGGTCTTTCCCTCAAATTCTTTGAATTCAAAATCGTGATTGTGGTAAGCAAACTGTACACCTGCTTTTTTTGCATATTCGGCGGCCTTATTAAAATCTGCAGCGAGTTTTTTATAAGTATCAATGGAGCCACGATAATTTTCTTCCATCCACGGAACCACATAATATTTCTGTCCAACATTTACAACGTCTTCAATAGCAAGTTTGAATTTATCCATCCAGTTTGCCTGGTAAAATGACCCTGCTGCATAGTAGTGTCCACTCGGAGAAGTCAATCCAAGTGATTTTAATGTGTCTGCAAGCTCAACACCGGTAAGTCCCCAATACGTACCATTGTAGCCAAATGTCTCCACTTCTTTAAATCCCAGACCTGCAATTTTCGCAAGTACACCCTTGGGATCTTTTGAAATTTCATTTCTTACCGTGTAAAGTTGAACACCAACTTTTTTTGGAACTGCGGGAATCCAATCGGGACGAATCATCACGGTCGCTGTTAATAAACTGGATTGTTTGATAAAATCTCTGCGGGAAGTCATAGTAGGCAAGTTTTAATTCGGGATGTTGAAGTTACCGAAAAAAAAATATGCCTGAAAAATTTATCCAACCAATTCTTCGTGCGTGCAGTCTGTGCTGTGACAAAATTTTGCTTTTCTGCAATAGTTGTAATTCAGGAAATGGGCGGTGATAATCATCACAACTGCGGGAACCAGGAGCCAGATATGAAACTCGTGAAATGTTTCTTTCAATACCAAAAAGAAAATACCAATCGAAAAAACGGTGAGAGGTAATTTTTTATGATGATGTTTTTTGAAGCCGTGAAGTAATGTAAATGCACCAACAAGAAATGCCAGCAAAATCATCCCGTATTCAAATAAATAATTATTGATGATGTTTACCCCAAATATGGGCAGGCTGGTAAGCACCAATGGCAAAACCGCACAGTGAATGGCGCAGGCCACCGATGTTGCAATCCCCAATGCGTCGTAGTTGATCTTAAACATTCGAAAAATAAGAATGGCAAATATAAGGTATCTTTGCAACAAAGTTGCATTTTTTTGAAATCGTTGTTTTGCCGTCCTATGGATTTAAGTTCTGCCCTATTGTAACTTTGTAATTAGATTCAATTAATTATGAGTAGAAAAACCTGGATCTATATAATTTTCTTCGCCCTTCTTTTCGGTGGGTTTTATGTGTTTTTGTATGCTACTATAGACACATCAAAGTCAAAACTTCCAGTTTTAACCAATGTGCATTCTTTTAGTTTCACCCGACAGGATGGTAAGCAGATTAGCGAAAAGGATGTATTGGGAAAAGTGAATGTTGTGGAATTTTTCTTTAGTACCTGCCAGGGTATTTGCCCGAGGCTCAATCACCAAATGCAAAAGCTCTCAACGCATTTCAAAGGGCAAAATAATTTATTAATTCTTTCACATACAGTTGATCCAACAAATGATACTGTAGAAAGATTGAAAAACTATTCGGACTCATTAGGAGCAGATATTAATCAGTGGTGGTTTCTTACAGGTGAAAAAAAAGAGCTTTACAAAAGCGCCCGGGAAAATTACCTGCTCGATGACCCACAAAACAATAGTGTAAACATCAATGAGCAATTTTTACACACGCAATTTTTTGCATTGGTTGATGCCCAGGGTCGGGTTCGGGGAATTTATGACGGATTGAAATCGGATGAGATCAAAAAACTTTATAGTGATATCGAAGATTTGCTGAAGGAAAATAAATAAGAGGCTGATTCATGAAAAAGCAAATTGTTGAAATATTAAGAAAGAATCAGTTGAGCATTACTGATGGAAGGAAAAAAATTCTTGAATTATTTCTTGAGTCAGATTCAGCACTCGCACATCATGACATTGAAGAAAAGATTCAGGAAAAATTTGATCGTGTTACAGTTTACAGAACGCTCCAGGCCTTTATGGACAAAGGCATCATCCATACCATTCCCACCGCTGACAATAGTATCAAATATGCTCTTTGTAAAGATGACTGCGAACAGGGCCACCATCACGATGATCACATACATTTTGTGTGCAAACAATGCGGACAAACTATTTGTCTGGATGAAGTTCATGTCCCTTCCGTTCGTCTCCCCCAGGGTTATCATGCAGACCAGGTAGAGGTTGTAGTGAGTGGATTATGTAAAGAATGTAATTGAGCTCCGTCAGCGGATTTTAAAGTGATTTTAAGGGCTGCATTAATGCAGGCGAGATATTACTTAAGCAAAATATTGCTCAACCTGCTGACCCTTCATCATCGCCATGAGAAAAAAACTTATTTCTCTTTCAACTTTTCTGACGTTCTTTTGGAACCTTCAATTCTGATTTTATATTGAAACCTTTTTTAAGGAGCTCTCGCACCACACAAGCATGATATACTGATTCATCCCGAAAATTAAAAACAGTGTCGCTAATAGTGAAGTGTAAAACATCAAATCTGGAGGGGAAAACCCTTGCGGTAATGGCGTGAAATAAGAAGCCCCGATGTAGAAACACCGGGACTTTGGTTAAGGCTCTGATTAGTAGCTATGTTAAAGCTTGCTCATTTCATCATGAACAAACTCCATTAATTCTTTTATATAAGCAGGTGAGAAATCAAACTTCAGTCCTGCGGCCTCATAAAGCTCTGGAAGTGGTTTGGTGCCCCCCAAACTTAATGCATTCATATAATTATCCAAAGCCTTTTCTTTATTTTCTTTGAACTGCTTCCAGAGTCCGATCGCCCCTAATTGTGCAATTCCATATTCAATATAATAAAAAGGAACTTCAAATAAGTGTAATTGTTTTTGCCATCCTATTTTCCTGTAGTCATCGAGTCCGCTGAAATCGATTTCATTTGATGCAAATTCATTCAGAATCTCCATCCATTTTTCAGTTCGTTCACCAACATTATGGTTAGGGTTTTCATATACCCAATGCTGAAATTTATCTATAGTTGCTATCCATGGCATGATTGTAATGACCCTTTCAAGCTGATGCTCTTTTGCTCTTTGCAAGTCGTCATGATTGGGAAAAAAAGTATTCCAGTAATCCATAGTGAATAATTCCATAGACATACTGGCCACTTCTGCAATCTCCATCGGGTAATCCTTAAATGCATTCAGCTCCAGGTGATGAGCAAGGAATGAATGGACTGCATGTCCTCCTTCATGAACCATTGTTGTTACATCATGCATTTGTCCCGCTGCATTCATAAAAATAAAAGGCGCACCGCTTTCTGCTAACGGCATATTATAACCGCCGGGAGCTTTTCCTTTTCTACTATCAAGATCCAGGTGATGAAGTTGATCCATTTTAGCAAGGCAGTCAGCAAAAAAAGGGCGAAGCTCAGCGAAGCAGGAGATGCTTTTTTGCAGTAACTCAGAACCGGTTTTGAATGGCTCAAGAGGTTTAACCCCTTCGGCTTCAGCTTCTGTATCCCAGGGTTTAAGCGTATCCAGTTTCAATTTTTCTCTCTTGCGTCGATTGAGCTCATCCACCAACGGTAAAACATATTTGCGAACACCTTCATGAAAATTGTAGCAGTCTTCTTTTTTATAATCGAAGCGGCCCATCTCCACAAATTTGTAATCACGGTAATTTTGAAATCCTGCATTCTGAGCGATCTGGTGCCTTAGAGAAATTAATTTTGAATATAGCTCGTTAAGAATTTCTTTATCCTGAGCCCTGCGCTCATTCATTTTGCGATATACTGATTCCCTTAAAGTTCGATCATGACTTTCCAGGAATTTTGAAGCCTGTTGCATCGTATATTCCCTACCGTTAACCTCCACTGTCATTTTTCCTGCAATAACTCCATATTGCTGTTGAATTACACTGATTTCTGCCTGGATGGGAATATTTTTTTCACGGAAAAGATCGATGCTCTTCTTAACAGAGCGCAGGTAAGTGAAATATTTTTTCTGATCCAGTGAAGTAATGAGTGGCGACTCAATGAGCTTTCGATTGAGCCTGTCTGCATAGGGCTGAATTTTAGGCTGGATTTCCAAATAGAAATAATTAAAAGCTTCTTCAAGCGCTTTATTTTCTGTATCGCAGGTCATGCGAACATGGCGCCAGCAGGCGTCTTCAGTAACAATGGCTTCAAGTTCACTCATGTCCAGCAACCATTTTTCAAGATCAGGTTTTGTATCAATGGGCCTTTCAACGAGCTCCTTAAAAAATGGTTCAAGGGATTCCCACGTAGTAACATGAAAATCTTTCGGAACATAATGTCTATCTATCTTCTTTATATCTGCCGTGTAGTTCATGCTCATGAATTTGCTGTTCTGATAAAATAATTTATTTACCAGCAGGTTTATTGGTCCTGGCTTTTACAATCCTGAATTTCAAAAAAAAATTACTTGCCAGATTTTTTCTTTGTTGTTGATTTGCCAGATTCGGATTTGGCAGATTTTTTAGGAGCCTCTTTAGCTGCTTTTTTCGCAGGCTCTTTAGCGGCTGATTTTTTTGCAGCTGGTTTAGCTTCTTTCTTTTCAGCCTTAGGCTTCGATTCCTTTTTCTCCTCTTTTGGTTTCTTTTTTTCTTCTTTAGGTTCTTCTGTTTTTTTAACAGGCTTATCTACTTTTTCTGCCTTTTCTTTCTTTGGAGCAGGTGGAGCAGGTGCAGGTTCTTCAACCGGTTCTTCTTCAGGCTCGGAGAGTTCAATAGTAACATCATTCTTTTTGAGAATTGAAAACCATTTTGTCATTTTTTTCATATCACTCGCGTATACGCGCTCGAAGTCGAGATCCGGAAATACTTTGTGAAAATATTTTTTTACAGCATCATTATTTTTTTCATCCGGAAGTGGATCTGAAGCATTTTCCATCGCATGAAAAATTTCTACAAGATTCACATTGTCGCGTACCGTATAAACTTCAATGCTTTCAAGATGAGAAAAATTATGGATGCGGGAAGAAACGAATTTAGTAGTGTTGTCATCAAGAGACCGAACAATTGCACCATCATTCTTAGAACTGAGCAATTCATAAAGCCCACCTAAGCCCGTAACTGAAATAATCTTACTGTATTCCATATAATAACTTTGGATTTAAAGAGCCTGCAAGATAAAAGGAAATTCTAAATCATGGGTATCTAATCCACACAATAAATTCCCCTTTGTTTAGCTGAAATACAATCCGGTTCGCTGCTGAAATCTTATTTTTGGCACAAATCAGTTTCATGAGTTCAGCACTTGCGGTAGAAACAACGATCCTCCACAGGAGAAGCATCAAGCCTGCGCAAATGAATGGCAATAAAATCCAGGATGATTTGGTGGATCATCTGCTGGAGATGGCTAACTGGGCTCCTACACATGGACTAACAGAACCCTGGTTTTATTTAGTGTTTTCCGGAGAAAAAGTGCAGGAATTTTGTTTCCAGCATGCTCAACTTTATAAAAATTCAACACCTTCTGAAAAATATACAGAAGCGGCCTATGAAAAAATCCTTCACAATGGCGATAAAGCTTCACATATTTTGGCTGCGATTATGAAAAGAGGAGACAACCAAAAAATTCCAGAACAGGAAGAAATGGCTTCGGTTGCTGCGTCCATTCAAAATATTTTGCTCACAGCCACGGCCCATGGTATTGCAAGCTTTTGGAGTACCAGTGGTATGACTTACCAGCAAGCAATGAAAGATTTTTTACAATTGAGGCCGCAGGACAAATTGATGGGTTTTATTTTCCTTGGTTATTCTGATCTCCCTTTTACAGATGGTAAACGAATGAAATCACATGCAGAAAAATCTAAATGGGCCTGAGTTATTCTCGTAGAACTATTTCCACATTTGAGTTGATATCATCTTTCTAAATCAATGGAAGTTAATAATTGTTAATGAGCGCATTTCCGGGCTTTCTTTTCGAAGGAATGTAAGATTGATACCGTCTAATTGATGGGAAATCTAAGCGCCACAATGAAATTAATTTTACTATTATTTTTTTCAATATCTATTTCATTCGGATCCCGGGCCCAGGAGATTATATTAAAAGGAACACTTCAGGACCAGGGTGATCAATCAGCGCTTTCTTCTGCGACCATAAGATTAAGCAGCCTTTCAGATACTTCAATTAAACGTAGTACAGTTTCTGGAAAAGATGGAAGTTTTTCGATTCAAAATTTGAATGCCGGAAGCTATCTGTTGCAAATCACTTATGTTGGTTATGATAAATTGATCAAAACAATTGATTTAACTGCAGACAATGCGGATATGGGAAAACTTTCTCTTTCAAAAACGGCGAGGGTATTGAAAGATGTAACAATCAAAACAATAATTCCGCCCGCAACACAAAAGGGAGATACGGTACAATACAATGCAAACGCTTTTAAAGTAAATCCTGATGCAAATGTTGAGGATTTGGTAAAGAAAATGCCTGGCATTACCGTAGATAATAAAGGAACAGTAACTGCTCATGGCGAAACGGTGCAAAAGGTTACCATCGATGGACGTGAATTTTTTGGAGATGATGCAAC